>JABGVY010000290.1 GCA_018645845.1 Gammaproteobacteria bacterium
ATCAGCAAACCTGAGCAGCACCAGCGTTATACCATCAAACAGGCTAACGTAGGCGCAGACCAACAGAATCTGCTTCTTGTCCCATTTCCGCTGTATCAGCGCAACCAACGGGAACGCGAGTACGGCACCCATTGCAGAGAGCACAAACCAGCGAAGGTCTTCGGTATCAAGCCCCCAGAAAAACGTCGTCATGTAGATGTTAATGTTTGTAGTGACGCCTGCGAGTGCACCAATCAAAACCATGATGACAAATACCAGTGCAAACTGGCGATTCTGAAGCGCCAGGAGTAACTCCCTAACGGTGGTCCTGAATCCAAATCCCGTTTTGGTTTTATGCTGGCGTAGATAGGGTATTTCTTTCATCGTCAGCAACGTTGTGGTCATAGCGCCAAAACTTAACAACAAGCCTGCACACAGTGCCATCATCGGGTAACCAGCCGGGTTCAGCTGACCAACCGGATACTCGGCACTTCCGGTCATGACGAAACTATAGATAAAGAACGGGAAGGCTACGCCGACGGTCCAGCCAACCGCGTACCGATAGCTCATGACCGAAGTACGTTCATGATAATCATCTGAGAGCTCAGCTGCGATCGCTGCCCAGGGAACAAAAAAAAGTGTCATTAGCCCCCGGGTCAAAATGACAAACATGAGCAGCCAGCCTAACAGTAGCAGCTCGGATAATTCGGGAGGGGGTACAAATATGGCAAACATACCAATACCCAGTGGCAGTGAGGCAATCATCATCAGAGGATGGCGCCTGCCCCATCGCGACTGGAGGTTGTCTGAGTAGGAAGCGACCAGTGGATCGGTTACCGCATCAAAAACAATCGCTACCGCCAGCACCAGGGAAATATAAAAAGCTTCAACCCCCAGAATTTGGTTATAGAAAAGCAGGATAAAGCTGTTAAAGACCCAGTTTTTAACCGTATCTGGAATAGCCCCAATGCCCTGGCTCAATTTGGTTGAAAAACCCAAAGGTTTTTCTCGAGGTACACGGTGATATGTCGGCGACATCAATAACTCTAACCATACAACGCCACACATCATGTGACATCAAAGAACCGATGTCTAACCGTTACGGCCGGGCCTTCGCTGTTGCGAAAAGCTCAGCTTTTCATGATCTGCAGGCTGGGCTACTCCGAGTAGCCATCAAAGAAACTTTTGAATCCCGCCGGCTCGTAGGGACCTACAACAATTTGCTCCAACACACCCACACCTTGCCGTTCACCATCAGTCGCGGTCACAAGCTGTTGCGTATGAATATTTTCGAGCGCTTCATGATCGAGTTGCCTTGGGTCGAATGAATCATGACCGGTCGCCAGCTCACCCTTCCAGGCTCCCTGCCTCCATTCCGGATGACTATAGCCAAGCCCCTTCATCATGAATTTCAGTTTTGGTTCCAGTTTGATCCTACGCACACCATCATCAAGGTTAACCAGATCTATCTCTGCGGCTTTTGCCAATCGCGTACCCGGGTGGTATTCAATTCTATGTCTCGCAGTGAGCTTTCGCTCCACAAGGCCATCCTCAACACCGGGAATCTCTGCCTCCGTTTGGTAAAGAGGTGCTACTAGCCCCTCACGAGCCAATGGTTCTCCTTTTTGCCCATCGAAAAATATCGCGTGTGAAATATGGTCATCCCAGATCAGAGGCGCCCAGATAAAACAAATTCCCTCGGGAATTATGGGTGCCCCGCCAGTCTCCCTCTCACCAATTCCGCGCACACCCCAGCTTCGATCCTTGGTGCCAAGACAAACTGATTCATCTACCTTGATCTCTCCATCCGGGTGATTGACAACACCACTCCACCGACCAAACTGGTCGAATCGCGTCGCGTCCATCGCTCGCCGCGTTCCCTGCCACAAGGTCTGACGAGCTTCTTGTATCGATGCCGTTCGCGCAGAGAAAGTCAGGTCACAGGAGATCCCGCTTTCGTTGTCATCCAGAATGACCCGCGTTCGGCGCATTGGTTCAATTACTTCCATTCTAAAGGGACCAACGTCCATTTCAGTTCGCTCAACAGGGGCTCGCCTGGAACCATAGAAGCAATGCTGTCGCATATCCGGCTGCACAACACTAAAGGCGCAATCCATAACCCCACGGTGAGGATAAACAGCCATGCCGACGCCGAAGAAATAGGAACCGTCCGGCGAGTATCCGTTGTACCAGGTGCGATCGTATACATTACGATCACTGGTTGCCGGATGCGCAATCGGTTCCGGTGTCTGGTGGATCGGGAAATCGTCAAGTTTATTCAGCATGAGTCACAACAACTTTTAGGCATTTCCGAAACACTACCATTACCGGCATCAGCGCGCACCTGCTGGAAAACCTCATCGGGTGCGCACGATAGTTCAGCAAGCATCGCGAATCCGCAAAGACTGTGGAACAATAGGCATATGACACTAATCACCTGGTCCTGGATATTTCTCGCCTTCTACGTCGCCGTAATGGTTGGTATTGGCCTGTATGCACAACGAAAGATCGAACATGCTGACGACTTTGCCACCGCAAGAGGAGCCTATGGCCCGTTTTTTCTAGCGCTGGCTTTCGCCGCCTCCACGGCCAGTGGGGCAACTTTTTTAGGAACCCCTGCGCTGGGTTATGAGTTTGGCCTGGCCGCCCAATGGGGAAACTTTTTATATCCGATCGGCGTTTACTTCGGCATCCTCATTTCGATGCGGCTCATCGCAACCTCGGGGAACCGGTTCGGTAACCGTTCCATCCCTGAATACCTCGGCGATAGATACCAGTCTGAAGGTGTGAGAATTCTCGTGTCGCTGTTGTCGCTGGTATTGTTCTTCTACCTGGCAGGACAATTAGTATCTGGCGTCGTCATGTTCGAATTGATGCTAGGACTTGATTCGACCTGGGCGCTCATCATTACGACTGCCGTATTGTTGTTCTATGTCGTACTGGGCGGCGCCCACGCTGATATCCTGACAGACGGCGCGCAGGGTGCCATGATGCTGATATTGGCGGTCGTCGTCATCATCATGACGGCTGTGGGTTTCGGTATCGACGGAGGCTTTACCGGAGTACTGGAAAACTTGGAGTCACAGAACCCCAATCTTGTGACACCTTTAAACCCGGAAACACCGCTCTATCATTCCTGGTGGGCAATTTTCGTGATCATATTTGCCCACATGCCTCTCGGCTTGTTACCACACCTGGGCAATAAGCTCTGGGCGCTCCGCTCTGACGGCGACCGACTGCAGTTCGTTAAGCTTGCGGCGCTGTTTGGCTTGACGCTCGGCATGCTGGGACTAGGGGGGCTTCTGGCACGTGCTCATTTCGGGGACGCACTTTATCTGGATGGCTCGAACCCTAACCAGGCATTACCGATGTTGTTTATCGAGCTTTTCCCTACATGGCTCGCAGCATTAATTGGCGTTGGCGTACTGTCAGCTGTCATGAGCACGGCAGATGGCCTGGTTGTCTCGTCATCCCAAATTGTCGCCAATGATATTTACCGTCGCACCATCGTACCAATGACAAAACCCGACCTGACAGAAGATGAACTGGACCAGCGCGTCCTGACTATCTCCAGAATATCGACCGTCATTATATTGCTTCTTTGTATGGTCATGGCCTGGTCTCTGCTCGGCACCAATGTCGCATTGATCGTATGGATCGGGGTGGGTGGCATGATGGCCGCTTTCGCTGGCCCGTTGGTAGTCGGCGCTCTATGGCAAGGCGTTACCCGACAGGGAGCCTACGCTGGCCTGCTGGGTGGCTTTATCACATTCATCATTCTCCACGCCCAGTTAATTGATCCAGCCTGGTTCAGCAATGGCACTCTAAAGACGATCTCTAGCTGGCTTTACGCCGAGGGTCCAAATCCCTATTCATGTGCAGTAATGGGCGAAATAGTATCAATTTCGTTCACAGTTCTGGTATCGAGGGTAACCGCACCACTACCTGAAGAGCATATAAGGGAAATGTTCCCCGGTTAACGTCGAAAGGGCGTGTGACACGGGACACGGGCGCATGGTACCGTCTAGTTCTGGGGATCGACGGCGTAAGGCCCAAAAGTGACTGAACTGGCTCGTCTAATTGCATGCCACGAGTGTGCGGCGATTTATCGCCGCACAGCCATTGCACCCAATGCTACAGCCAACTGCCAACGTTGTGATGCAATGCTCTATAGGCATATCCCGGATTCACTTAACCGGTCTCTCGCACTCTATATCACCGCATTGATATTGTGGGTGATCGCAAACCTGTTCCCATTCCTGGGAATGAAGGTCGGGGGTATCTACCATGAGAACCTACTGTTTGCTGCAGGCTGGGCGCTCTATCAAAATGGCATGGGTGAGCTTGGACTGGTTGTCTTTCTAACCAGCATTGTGTTCCCCCTGATCACCATTCTCAGCATGATTTATCTACTGCTGCCTGTTCGTCTCGGTATCGCGCCACCCCAGGCAGGCCGCGTCTTTCAGTTAGTAAGGACCCTGGAACCCTGGAACCTGATCTCGGTTTTTATGTTGGGCACCCTGATTGCCATTGTGAAACTCCAGGAACTGGCAACAGTGGTACCCGGGCTATCACTGGCTGCTCTCTCACTGTTGCTGGTTGTCTATGCCATGGCACGCAGCCAATTCGATTCAGAGACCCTATGGCAAAGAATCGAAAAAGTTAAAGCCTTGGATACTGCTGTCACGTCGATACGCAGCGACGACAAAATCCTGCATTGTCATCTATGTGATGGCCTGCAAACGAAAGGACACAGCTGCAATCGCTGTGGTGCTGCTATCCACCACCGCATTGAAGGCAGCATAGAGCAGACCTGGGCACTCCTGTTTTCTGCAGTACTGATGCTGATACCCGCCAACCTATTCCCGGTTATGACCTTTAAAAAACTGGGCAAGGGGGCACCGGATACAATTCTTAGCGGTATCATTTATCTCATTGAAGGCGGGCTCTGGGGGCTGGGGCTCATCGTTCTATTTGCCAGCATCATCGTACCCATTGCAAAGTTGTTGTCCCTTAGCTACCTGCTTTACTCAGTTCAGAAAAATTCGAACTGGAAACCAAAAGACAGAGCGCTGCTATACCGTGTCACCGAAGTGATCGGCTCCTGGTCCATGGTCGACGTTTTCCTTGTTGGGTTATTATCAGGCCTGGTCAGCCTGGGGTTACTGGCCAACGTTACCCCAGGCATCGGCGCCAGCTTTTTCGGAGCAGCGGTTATCCTCACGATGCTGGCAGCCCACCAGTTTGATCCCAGGTTGATCTGGGACCGGTCTCATCATAATTCAGCGGTAGCCTTATGAGCGATTTTGACGATTTCGATTCGCCGTCCGTAAAAACAAGAAACTGGCCATCTACTGTCTGGCTGATTCCCCTCGTCACAGCGCTCGTCGGTGGCTGGTTGATCGTCAGAACATTGACGGATCAGGCACCCGTTGCCACCATTCAATTCCAGACAGCAGAAGGTATCGTCGCGGGTAAAACCAAAATCAAGTACAAGAACGTCGACATTGGTATCGTCGATGAGGTCGCTTTTGCAGAAGGTTTTTCAAATGTCATCCTTACCGTCACCTTTAATCAGGGCCTTGAAGGCTTCCTTCGACGAAACTCTCGATTCTGGGTAGTGAGGCCGCAGCTCAGTGTTCGTGGCGTGTCTGCCCTTGGCACCTTGATCTCCGGGTCCTATATCGAGATCGACCCCGGTCCCGGTGTACCTCAATCTCACTTCGTCGGGCTCGAAGAAATACCGCTGATCACAACCGATGACGCTGGTACGCAAATCACCTTAATCACTAACGACCTTGGCAGCATTGGTCGCGGTTCCCAGATCTACTACCAGGGTCTTCTCGCAGGAGAAGCTCTGGGCTATGAACTAGGCGGTGATGCGCAAAGCGTCTTTATCCACGCATTTATCCGCGACCCGTATGATCAACTCGTGAAAGGCAATTCCAGGTTCTGGAATGTCTCGGGTATTGACGTTTCCATGGGCGCAGACGGCGTTGATGTGAAGACTGCCTCCGTCACCTCCTTGTTGTTCGGTGGCATCGCATTCGATACGCCCGACAGCCTGGAAACGACCGTTGCAGATGTTGGAGACCTGATATTCACGCTACACCCACGCTATTCAAGTATCGAAGATCAGTCCTACGCAAGAAAAATTCAGTTCGTGATGTACTTCACAGGCTCCGTGAGGGGACTCAACCCAGGCGCGCCACTGGAATTCAGGGGCATCAGGATCGGAAAAGTGCTCGATATTCGTATGGAGTTTGATGCAGACACTACGACCTTCAGGATTCCTGTGCTGGTAGAGGTCGAACCAGACCGCATCATCAATCGCGACGCTGAAAACCCGTTATCACCGGAAGCAACGTTACAAACACTTGTAGATAAAGGCCTGAGAGGCCGATTGCAATCAGGCAGTTTGTTGACTGGCAAACTATTTATCGAATTCAACATTTACCCGGACGCGCCACTTAACATGGTTGCCGATGCATCGATGGCCTACCCTGAGTTACCCACAATAGCCGGCGCGTTTGAAGCTATCACCCAATCAATCGGAGAGTTCGTCGAAAAGTTCCAGACAATAGACATCGAGGAGATAGGTAACAGTATCGAAAATATCCTGGGCGGTGCTGACAAACTGGTTAACAAGGATATTAACGAGGAAGCAGTTACCGACCTGCAAGCTTCAATACGCGCGCTAAGCAATGTCCTGCAAAATGTGGATGAGGGTGACCTCGACACCACCATTGTCGCCGCGCGGAATGTCCTGATTAACCTGCAAGAGACGCTTAAGATGATCAACGACGTCCTGGAACCTCATTCGCCGCTCCAGCATAACGTCATCAAGGTAACGGATGAACTCGAAGAAATGGCCCGATCTGTCCGCTTGCTGATTGAAACACTGGAACGGCAACCCAACTCGATCATTTTCGGTCGGAAAGTTACTGAGGATGAACAGTAATGAAAGCCTTCAATCTAGCTTCTCTTATCGTAACAATGGTACTACTCGTTGGTTGTTCTTCTTCGGCGGATACGGTTCGGTACTATCTGATCGAACCCGTCAGCCTGGCCGATGCCACTAACGGGGGGGATACGTCTATCGAAATCGTTGACCTGGAAATTCCGCAGTACCTGGAACGACTTCAGATTGCTTCAAGAAGACCTGACAGCCAGCTTGTCTTCGCGTCAACCCACCAGTGGGGGGAAAGCCTTCGCAAGAACCTGACGCGTGCGCTGGCTCGAAATCTGACCAACCTCCTCGGGACCGCAGCTATTGGTACGCCCGTAAACCGTCTAAGCTCACTACCGGATTATCGCCTCACTGTTTATATTGAACGCTTTGAAAGAGGCGCTGACGGTTATGTGCACCTGCTTGCTCGCTGGCAACTCATTCATCGTGAAACGAGCGAAACCGTCGTCAATTCATCCAACGAATATACGAGTGAACGCCGAATCGACGCCTGGGACTTTGCAGGAACCGTCTTCGCCATGAGCGGACTCCTTGGCGAGTTCTCTCAAACAATTGCCCGCCAAATAGAGGCAAGCCAATGAGAGCACTTTTTTTCTCATTGCTGTTGACTCCCGGACTCTCGATGGGTGATCTCCCCGAACAACCCATTGACCCGTTTGAGGATTGGAGCGGACGTGAGCTACTAGACCTGGTTTACGAAAGACACCAACAATATCCCTATGTTTACGAAGAACAATCCATGATCCTTATCGACCAGGACGGCCATAAGAATACGCGCAAACTGCGCCGGTATTCTCGAGCCTATGAATCAGGGACGGTGAACTTTCTGCTCCTTTTCGATTCGCCGCTAGACGTAAAGGGCGTGGCTCTGTTGGCGCAACGTGAACAGGACGGCCAGTCTAAACAATCTTTCTACCTGCCAGCCTTCGGGGAAACTTTCATTGAGAATACCCCTGGGCCGGAAGGGGAAAGCGAAGAAAACTTCCTGGGCACCGACTACTCAATAGCAAACCTGGTCGGGGACACCCTTGATCATCACAAACATGTCAGAAGCGACGACACCACCATCAATGAGACCGACTACTTCGTCGTGGATGTCTATGATCTGGATTCGCCAGCAGAGGACAAGCCAAAACGCAGACACTATATTCGAAAAGATAACCTGTACATCTCAAGGACCGATCACTTCGATAAAATTGGCCGGTTGCAGAAACGCCAGACGAATCATGATCTGACCAAAGTCCATGGCGATATGTGGCGAGCGAATATGATGA
>JABGVY010000184.1 GCA_018645845.1 Gammaproteobacteria bacterium
ATCATTACCACGGCGCCGATGGCTAATACACCGGCGGGGAACAGTGAATTGAAAAACCTGGGGTTCACCAAGCTCGAGAAACGCTACGATGGTACTTACGAGAACGTTACTCGCACCGGTACTGAGAAAAGGTTTCTCGATCCCAAAGATCCAAGTTCAATGCCGCATCTGCAAAAAAAAATCAGCGATTAAGCGACTAGAGATGAAGCACTAACTGTCGTTGTTCGAGCGTTCAGCCAGCTCTTTCTCCACTAGATAATCCATCACGTCCAGCATTCTTTTAGGACCGACACTGCCCGAAGTACGTACCAGGTACTTGCCCTGAATCACGATGGAAGGGACCATGGCAACCTTTAATCGGCGAGCCATGTTGTCTGCCCTGGAGAGTTCTGATGCAACCCCGACCGAATTGAAGGCGTTGATATAAGTCTGCTTGTCTCCGCCCAGTTGTTCATAAAATGCTGACAGGCTTTCCTCATCGGAGAATGCTCTTCCGCCACTGTGTATGGCCCTGAAAAAAGGTGTGTGGTATTTGTCCTGTTCTCCTAATTCCTGGTAGGTCAGGAAGTTTTGGCCTAGCAGGCGCCAGTATTCGCTGGATATCGCGGGGGTCTGTATAAATTTAATGGAACCGCTCTTTTCCTGGACCCAGTCCGCCAGAATAGGGTCGAAGTTGTAGCAATGGACGCAGGCGTAGCCGAAAAACTCCATCACCTCGATCTGGTCGGATCGAATTCTTCGTGGATTCTCGATCAAGAGGTAGTGTTCACCCTCGATGAATTCACCTTGTGGCGCATCGTCTATGGTCATCCAGAACAGATATGCTGCTGCGGCCAGAACGACCCCCGAGAGTGAGGCAGCGGCTATTTTCTGTTGTACCAGCACTCGTGATTGTTTCCTTGCCATACATCAGGCCTTTTTTGATAAAAGAAAGTATTATAGGGAGCGACGATCTCAAGCAGAAGCGAATTGATGAACGATCTTATTGCAGAATCCCTGGAATTGCTCAGTGAATCTGAAGTGGATATCTACGGCAGGGTTTACGAGCATTTCTTTAGCGTGAACCCGGGCGCACAAGAGCTGATGACCCACATGGATGAATTGACGCTCGGACGGATGCTGGAAGAAGTGACGCGCCTGTTAATGGTAGACGACCTTGGAGCAGAGTCTGCGTACGTGGCGTTTGAGTACAATAATCACAAGACCGCCTATAGCGTACAGAGCAGTATGTATCGCCAACTGTTCGATGCTTTTGCCGTTGCCGTAAAGGAAATTTTGGGTGGTGCGTGGCGCCCGGAGTTTGATGAAGCCTGGGTGAGTCGAGCAAAGGAACTTGAGCAGGCTTTTGATTTGGGATGACGTTACCCGGGGACGGCAAATAGATCACGACCGTCCCAGTCGATCGACATGGCTCTCACCATTTCGTAGAAACCCAGTAATGTCGGGCTGGACTCGTAGATTTCAATCATGTGACCCAATGTTGCTGTTGCGTCGATAAATCCAAACTCAACACCCCCGGTTTTTGTCTTGCATCTTGTGGCAAGCGCTAGCCCTGAATTGTCAAACTGCCTGACTGCAGAGTCAAAGTCGTCAACGAAAATTGCCGTGTGGTGCAGGCCTTCCTGATCACTGGTGTACATGTCCCTGAACGGCGTATTCGGACTTTCGTCTTCCTGACGTACCAGTTCAACCATGACCTTTCCCCACTGACCATAGGCGGATGTATGGATAAAGTCGGTCGCGACGCCGCGATGTTCTGCTGATTCAAGAAGGATGTTTTCACTGAGAATAAAAGGTCCCGCACCAAACTGCCGGTGCATGCGCGCTGCGGCCTCGCGTACATCCTTTACGTGGTAAGCGATCTGGACTATGTCCAAATGGGGAGTAATTGATGAGCTCACATATGTCCTTATAGAAGGTTTTTATCTTCGGCTATGAAATCAGATTTCGGTTAACTTGTCTAAGTAACCTGACGGGTTCAGGCGGTTGTTGCCAACTAGGCCCGAATAGCATAATTGTGCTCCGCAAAGGGCCTGCACAGGAACTAGCGGCATTCTTAAAAAGATCCGGCAGATAGGATTCAAACCTGCCTAAAGTCTTGTTGTAATGGAAAATGTAGTCAGCTACATTAAGGGTGAGGAAAATCCGTGCAGTTGAGCCGGACGGGAATTGCTAGTAGATGTTCCCACCGATAGTCTCCTGAACATGAAGTTAGCAGAAAGGAAATAGTATATGTCTACCGTAATGATAGCTGGTGCCTCGCGTGGTATCGGATTGGAATTGGCGAAACAATACGCGGCGGAAGGAAACACCGTTATTGCGTGCGCTCGGGATCGTGGCGCTGCAGAGCAATTGGAAGCGCTTTCGAGCAGCTCCGATAACATTTCAATTGAGCAAATGGATATTTCTGATCCGGCCTCAATTGAAGCGGCCGCTGAGACAATTGGCGCCGGAGCGATTGACACCGTGATAGTCGTTGCGGGCGCACGTGGCGGCAGTCGTCAATCTCTTGATGATCTGGATATTGAAGAATGGCACAGTTCGCTCAATACCAACACGATTGGTCCTGCTCTAGTGGCCCGTGCATTCAAGCGTAATCTGCTTGCCTCGGGGAAGGGCAATTTCATGATTCTCTCCAGCCAGTTGGCTGCGTCTACCTGGCCAATGGGGGGGATGTACATCTATTCCACTACCAAAGCAGGGGTCTGCAAAGTTGTCCAGATACTGGCTCTCGATTGGGCGCAAGATCCCATCATAGTATCTGTTATGCATCCTGGTTGGGTTCAGACTGATATGGGCGGCCCGCACGCCGAGATTACCGTCGAAGAAAGTGCCTCGGGTATTCGAAACGTTGTTGCTGGTTTGACCAAAGAAGACTCGGGTAACTTTTATAAATGGAATGGCGATATCCACCCCTGGTAATCCTTGATCTGTAGTTAAAGTTAAAGAAGGCAGTGGCGTTTTCGTGCGCCAGCGTTGGAGTCAAATTCGATTATATTGGTTGAGGGACATCGTTCGTATACTAAGTCCATGAATCTCAGCCAAGGGAAGAATAAATCTGTGGAAATGAGCTAAGAAGCCGTATTCTTTTTCGTAAACTACGGCCATCGCACAATATCTTGCTCTGATAGACTACTCACGTTACTAACCGTAATCGGCGGCTCCATGTCTGCACATTTTGCTACTTTTATTTTGCGTTTTCGTTGGGCAGTTATTTTGGCGACCCTGGCCGTTGCCGGTATCAGTTCCTGGGGACTGCAGTTTATTTCTATTTCCACTGAGCCGCGGGATAATTTTGGTGCGGACAACCCTCAGCTAGTGGCGTTTGAAAACCTCGAGTCTAATTTTTCGCGAGTAGAAAACATATTTTTTGCCATCGCACCTGATGATGGCAAAGTCTTCACCCCTCGCGTACTGAATATCATTGAGTCACTGACCGAAGAAGCATGGCGCACTGCTTACGTCAACCGGGTCGATTCCTTGACTAACTATCAACACACCTATGCTCAAGAAGATGACCTTATCGTTGAGAATCTGGTGGAATTTCCGGACCAGCTCTCGTTAGCGCAGTTAGAGGAAAAGCGCGTCATTGCCATCTCTGAGCCTTTGGTTGTGAATCGTTTGATCTCAGCCGATGGACATGTGGCAGGTATGAACCTGGATTTTGGTTTTGGCAACGCCGACGGTGATCACCAAGAACAAGCAAGTGAGTGGGCTTTGAAGAAAAAAGCTGACATCATGGCTGCTCACCCGGACATCAAGGTTTACGTCACCGGATCGGTGATGATATCCGCAGCATTCTCGAGCACTGCTGCTAAAGATATGTCTACCCAAACGCCGTTGATGTACCTATTTGTGCTGGTACTTATTGGTTTGCTGCTGCGGTCCTATGCGGCTCTATTTGGCGTGTTTGTGGTTACGCTGCTCAGTATTACATCTGCGATGGGAGTCTTCGGTTGG
>JABGVY010000234.1 GCA_018645845.1 Gammaproteobacteria bacterium
GAAGTGTCGCCTGATCGACCAACTACTTGACCGCGAAGACGAAGAACTGACACCAACCATGAAACTTAAACGAAAAGTTATCAACGAAAAATATGCGGGAATGATCGATGAAATGTACTAATAAAGTCCTTCTTCTAGTCTCATTATTTGCGCTAGCCAGTTGCGGTGGTGATAGCACCCCAGAAACCGGCGCAGCATCCGAAACCTCTCAGGGTGTCTCAGATTCAGAAATTATTTTAGGCAGTCACACGGATCTGTCAGGCCCCGTTGCAATTTGGGGCGTGGGCTCGATCAACGGCGCGCGAATGCGCTTCGAGGAAGCGAATGAGGCTGGCGGCGTACATGGTCGCCAGATCAACTTCGTCGTCGAAGACACGCAGTACCAGATTCCAAGGGCGATCCAGGCAGCAAACAAACTCATTAACCGCGACAAAGTGTTCGCCATGGTGCTGGCCCTTGGGACACCCACCAACAATGCCGTACTTACCCAGCAACTGAAAGCGGGTATACCGAACATGTTCCCGCTGACCGGCGCACGAAGTATGGTTGAGCCATATCATGACCTGAAGTTTGCCCAGCGCGGCATCTACTACGATGAAATCAGGGCTGGCGTGAAGTACTTTATGGAAGAAATGGGCAGGGAAAAACCCTGTGTCATCTACCAGGACACGGACTACGGCCAGGAGATTCTTGAAGGTGCGGAAGACCAGCTCAAGGAAATGGGCCAGGCGGTGGTCGGTGTTTCTGCGCACAAACCCACAGAGTCCGAATTTACAGCCTCTATCATTCGACTTCGTAACGCCCAGTGTGACGTTGTTTTTATGGGGACAATCCACAGAGATACCATATTGATTCTGGAAGCGGCGAGAAAAATGAAGTTTGACGTCGTCTTCGTCGGCAACAATGCTGCTTACGGACAGGTGATCGCCGAGCAGGAAAGCGGCTCCGGTGAGGGTTATCACGCCTTTGTGCACATGGCGAAAATTTACAAGGAAGATGGCCTATCGGATAAGGTTAAACGCTGGTGGGATCGCTACGAGGCACGCTTCAACGTCGAACCTGGCATTCCTGCTATGGAGGGATACCGCGCAGCGGACCTTGTTGTCACCGCGCTCGAGAATGCAGGCCCCGACCTAGACACGGCCGGGTTTCTGGCAGCGACCGAAGCGATCACCGATTACCAGGATATCTTTGGATATCAAATCCGGTTCGGCCCCGGAGATCACAAGGGCGTGAGCGAGTCCCTGTTATCCGTGGTAGAAAACGGCAAGTGGAAGACATTGGCGACCGCCATCTCCTACTAATCGAGCGCTGACCCATCAGCATTTTTCACCGCGCGATTGGCAACCTGGTTATTCCGGGTACCTTCCTGATGGCGGTATCCGTCATCGCCTTAAATCTTCAGCGACTGCCTCCCGCTCCCGACACACTCTGGTTAATTGGTCCCAGTGTTGCGCTCGCGATTTCATGCACTCTGGCGTTAGCCTACAATCGATCCAGGGTTTTCTTCGCCTGCATCACCCTCGCTTTTTGTCTCTGGCTATACGGCCAGCAAATGCCCCCCGACTTCAAGGAGCTTATCATCATAGGATTCGTGCCACTGAGTTTCCTGCTGATTTGTTTTTTTCGGGAACGCGGCGTCTTCACTACCCAGGGATTCATCCGACTGCTTGTGATCACCATCGCGATCGCTCTCACTATCTACCTGATCGAACGACGCTGGATCTTGCCAGTTATGCTGACCGACCCCCTGGGTGATCCGGTCTCGCTTGTCCTTCAGTATTCTCCCTTTCACCAGGTGGCCAGCCTGCTTCTGGCTATTTCCATTGTAGGCTGCATTATTCTGGTTGGGTTCGATCAGACTCCTATTACCCATGGACTCACCACTGCACTCGGCGGACTGGTTCTGGGTTATATTCTGGCGGTCGAGCATGGTTGGGAAATTTTCCTGATGGCCAGCAGCCTGTATATGGGTGCGAACATTATTCGAGATTCGTACAACATGGCCTATCGGGATGAACTGACCGGCCTGCCCCACCGCCGCGCCCTTAGCGAGCTGTTTGATTCCCTTGGCAGCACCTATAGCCTGGCAATGCTCGATGTCGATCACTTCAAAAAATTCAATGACGCCCATGGACACGATATTGGTGACCAGGTGCTGCAAATGGTCGCTTCGCGCATCGGCAAGGTTGGAGGCGGCGGTAAGGCATTCCGATATGGCGGCGAAGAATTCTCCGTGGTCTTTGCACGTATGGATAAAGAAGACGCCTTTTACCATCTTGACGAGGTCCGAAAATCCATCGAGAACTACGAAATGGTTGTGCGCAAGGAACCGCGCCAGGACCAAACAGAGAATTCAAGCGGCAAGAAGCAGCGGCAAAAAGGCTCCTTCAGGCGCGCCAGCGAAAAGGTCTCAGTGACTATCTCTATCGGTGTCGCCGATCGCACAGCGAGCGGGCAAACACCCTTTGATGTTCTAAAAGCGGCGGATAAAGCTTTGTACGTCGCAAAAAAAGCCGGCAGAAACAAGGTTAGTATGAGCAGTTAGATATAAGCATCAATATGAAATACAAGGAAGCTCCATGACCAAACCCGATGGAATCAATTTACTCACCGATACCGCTTCGCTTATTGCCATTAACGGCGAACCCTCTGCTGGCACCACCTTAAAAAAAATCACACAACTGGAACGACACAGCAGAAATTTCATTGCCAGAAGCCCCTTCTGCCTGCTTGCCACCGCTTCCAGCGAAGGCTGCGATGCCTCTCCACGTGGCGATGCGCCAGGCTTTGTGTACTGCCTTGATGACACTACCCTGTTGATTCCAGAAAGACCTGGAAACAGGATTGCTGACAGTATGAGGAACATTATTAACCATTCTGAAATGGGTCTGTTGTTCCTGATCCCCGGCCGGGATGACACCCTGCGAGTCAATGGTTACGGTTACCTGACGGATCACCCGCCCTACCTTGAACTACTTGCGGCCCGGGCAAAGACACCTAAACTCGCCATCGTACTTGATGTCACCGAGCTTTATTTCCACTGCCCCAAAGCCTTTATTCGGTCTGGCTTATGGGACATAGACAGGCATATGCCCGCAGACGAAATGCCAACCCTTGGTACAATGATTCTGGAACAGATAAACGGAGAACCACCTTCAAAAGCGCTGCAGGACGATATCGACAAGGCTCTAGATGAGGATTCCAGAGACAATCTGTACTGAAACACTCATGGCCACGCTCTTTCGTTACACCGGTTGCCCCAATTTGGCAAAATCTGTAATATTACAGCCATAAGAATTTTGGCCACGCCACTGTAATATTATGAAACCCGGCAACTTCATCCTGGACCTGCTTCGCACCTACGGCCAGAAGGGCACCAGCGCACAAAACCTGATGTCCAGTTCCAGGATGTTCAATTTCAGTGAAAACCTGATTCGAGTCACCCTTTCTCGCCTGGTGGCGCGTGGCCTCATAGAAAACTTCGAACGTGGCTATTACCGACTCGCTGAACTTTCTGACCCTATCACTGAATTTATTGAGGAATGGCGTCTCGGGGAGTCCAGGCGAAGAGCATGGGAGGAAGGGTCATTTCTAATGGTGCAATCAGCACGACCAACGGGCAAAGAAAAATGGCTTCTGACTTCAACTGGTTTCAGACAGCTTCGAACCGGCCTGTGGCTCAGGCCTGACAATTTGCGCAGAACCGGAACTTTACTGATCGGCTGGCTACATGAGCTAGGCCTGTCTGACGAGCCCATCATTGGTGAACGACTGATGCTTCAGAAAAAGGATTACGGCTCGTTTGTTGATGACTACGGCATCAACAAACTCGACCAGCAATCCCTGGACTTGGTTTCCAGACTTGAAAGCAGTACCGAGAACCTGCAAAAGAAACCCACGAACCTGGCAATGATCGAAAGTTTCACCCTGGGCGGCGAAGCACTGCACCTGCTGGCGAAGGACCCCTACCTGCCCGCCGAGCTCCAGCCCCCCCGGAATCGAGAGCGCTTATGGCAGACAATGCTGCGATACGACGAACTGGGCCGCAGCATCTGGTCACCCGCGCAGGGCAGCATGCCTGCATCAATCACAAGCTTTGGATAGAGGAAGAGATGACCACTAAGATTCGAGAGCTACTCACTGCCGAGGAGCTGGCAAGGGTAACAAGCAAAGATGACCTGCGAGCAGCGTGCATCGTACTGTTCGACTGGGCCATGGTCATCGGGCTTTTCGTGCTGGCTGCAGCGTTTCCCAATCCAGTGACCATCCTATTTGCCGTACTACTGCTCGGTGGGCGGCAAATGGCTTTTGGTGTGCTCGTTCATGAAACCGGGCACAAATCATTTTTCACTTCACAGAGCGTTAACGACTTCGTTGCAACCTGGCTTTCCGGCTACTGGGTTTTTTCTGACAAAGACGCCTACATGAAGGGCCACCTGGTGCATCACAAGGATTGTGGAACGGTTGACGATCCGGACCTGAAAAACTTTGACGCCTATCCTGTCTC
>JABGVY010000127.1 GCA_018645845.1 Gammaproteobacteria bacterium
ATTGACGCCTGCCGGGCTTGCCGCAGGGCTATCGCCGGCCGATGTTGCGATACAGTTGAGACAGCTTTTTTACGGTGAAGAGGTGCAAAGGATCCAGCGAGGCCGAGAGGAACTTCGCGTGATGGTGAGGTATCCGGAAGACGAGAGGCAGAGCACAGTCAATTTCTTCGACGTGAGAATCAGGCTGGCCGACGGCACTGAAGCGCCGCTGACGGCGTTGGCTACCGTCACAGAGAATCGAAGTTACTCGAGTATTGAACGCGTTAATGGTCGACGAATTGTGACGGTCAGCGGCCGGGTGGATCGAGCAGCCATGATGCCTCAGGACATCGAAACTGAACTAACAACGACTATTTTACCCGCGTTAAAAGACAAGTATGTCGGGCTGCAGATTAATGAAGCAGGTTTTCGGGGCGATGAAAGGGAAAGTCTGGCCTCGTTGGGAAGACTAGCGCTACTGGCTATGCTGATAATTTATGCGCTGTTAGCATCGTTGCTTCGAAGTTACAGTCAACCCCTGATCATACTCGCCGGGATTCCATTCGGCGCGGCCGGCGCGTTCATCGGGCATTTCATTCTGGGCTACAATTTATCTTTCTACTCACTGTTTGGGGTGGTCGCCCTTGCCGGTGTTGTCGTAAATGACTCCCTGATACTCATGGACAAATACAATCGGTTCATGAGCGAAGGAAACTACACCTGCGAAGAAGCCGTTTTGAAAGCTGCCGAACGCAGATTCAGACCTATTTTTCTGACCACCGCCACGACCTCGCTGGGTCTGATGCCGTTAATCTTTGAGACAAGCACGTCAGCCCAATTTATTGTCCCACTTGCCATCAGCCTGGCCACCGGCATCCTGTTTGCCAGTATTCTTATCCTGTTTGTGGTGCCGACTATGATTGTCATTCACCACAACGCTGTTAAAAAGTTAGACTGGCGCTGGGGTAACGCAGCATCTTTGGACTAAAAGAGACGGTTGGAGGAAACAGGGGCGCGACTTTCTACCAAAAAATCAAACCGGGAGACTACAACAATGATATCAATGCCTCTCGCCAGATCTGGTCTTTTTTCGAGCGATACCGCCGCAACCCGCCTACCCTATAGGCAAAACGAGAATCGGCATTAGAACAGAGCCTTTCGTCGTTCCCCGAACCCTTAATAACTAGCCACTTCATTGGTGAAAACACCTTCATTGGGTACGACACCTAAGCCCGGTCGATCCGGCAGGTTAATGTGACCCTCTTTGATTTTGATGCAGCTATTCGAGTCATATTGCCCTTCGCTATAAGGTTGGGCTCACCAGGTTCATTCGAAAAGCGTTGGCTTAATGGTGGCACCCATGTGAACACAGGCCGCAGCGATTATATCGCCACCCCAGGCATCATCGAAGGTATGGGGTAAATTGCGCGCTTCGCAGATCCCACTAAACAGGCTCATGAGATGCAGACCACCAATGCGAGTCACTTTCATGCCAAAACCATCGGCAATACACAAACTAACCACATTAATAACCGTACAAATATTAACGCCGCTGTCGTCGATATAAACTGGATGAGAGAATTGTTGCCGGATGGCTTTGATCTCTTCAAGACTGTCGCAAGGTTGCTCGAATGTCGTAGCCGCAATGGTGTCAAACTGCAGCAGCAGGAGTACAAAGGGGTGAACCATGAATTGGGGGTTCGTCTTTGGTGAAAAGGCAGCCCCAAGCGTGCAATTGCTTGCTCTCATCTTTGTTCAAGGAAGTGGGCCTGCAAGATATCTTGAGGCTAAATAACGGCTTACGCGGGGTCCGTGAAGCCGGTCATGCGCCGGCAGTTTAGACGCCGCGATGCACGTGGGCAGCGTCTGTGTCAGGTTCGATCGAGACAGGCAGCCTGATGGTCATGGTAGTGCCTTCACCTATCTTACTGTCTACCTCTAATTCACCTGCCATTGCATCGAGCTGCCTTACGACGGTGCTAAGGCCAAGCCCTAGCCCTTTATGGCTAGACTTGGTGCTGAAAAATGGCTCGAAGACTTTCTCAAGGTGTTCTTCTTTGATCCCCTGGCCGTCGTCTTTAATGCTGATCGTCAAGGTTCTCTCTGTTTCCTTGTGCTGATCGCTAAGCGCCGTGTTGATTACTATTGAGCCCTTACCTTCAATCGCGTCTCTGGCATTTGCAACCAAGTTTAAAACGATTGAGGTCAACACGGTCTCGTCAAACCAACAGAAGTCGTTTGAAAAAGACGCATTGGTTTTTACAGAGATTTCCTCGGGGCATAAGGACTTGGCCATGCTCGTCAGCCGGTGATTAAAGTCAGCCATATCAACGATGTGCGCTTCGATGCGCTGTTTAGCTGAGTATTGACCAATCTGTTCTGTTAACTCTTTGCTGTCTTTGGCAGCGTCCTCGATGTCGGCCAAAATTTCGTTGCTGGTTTCGTCTAATCCGCTGTCTTTTAAGAAGTTGATATTACCTGAAATGACGGTTAACAGGTTTGCAAAATCGTGTGAGATCCTTGCGCAGGCTTCGCCCAACGCCTCAAATTTTTCAGCCTTAAGTATGCGTTCTTGCTGTTCAACTAACCTTGTTACGTTGTGGGCAACACAGACCAAGTCTACGTGTCCGTCGTTTAACTGACGGCGCGTGCAGGTGACCTGAACAGACAACACAGCGTCATCAGAAGACACGAGCTGACAATTGAACCTGCTTGTTCGCATCGTCGAGGATGCTCGCCCCAATGCCTCCATGAACTTTAGGCGGTCGTCCTCGTTCGCGGTGATGTCCTTAATAAAAAGGGCACCTTTAATGGATCCCAATTTGATTTTTGCATACCTGTTCAAGTAACTAATCAGGCCATCGGGCTGAACTGTTAAGAGTATGCAGTCTATCGTTTCCTCTAATAACTCTAGGCTTTCCGATGCGCTTTTAGCATCTTGGGTTGTCAGGTCGATTGTCGTGGCTTGAGCGTCAAGCGCCAAAGCTTGCGCGCCGAAGATAGATATGACCCCATATGTTGAGTAGATAACGCTAAAGGCAAGCAGCGACATGGTTATCCCCCTGAAAAAAACCGATGCCGAAGAATCCAATTTAACTGCAGGGACATGACCATAGACCATGCCGTAAAGCGTTGCGCACGCCAGTAAACCTAATAAGAAGAATGAGGCAGCCCAAAGACCTCTCTTTCCATAGAACAGCATCAAGACCTGCACAGAGATTACGCCGACCAACATAATGTGACTATGCAAGCCTGCATTAATAGTGACCAATAAAGTTACCATCATAAAAAAGCCGGCCACGAGAATCATCTGCACGTTGATGGGAATCTGACGTTTAAACCACGCGATGAGTGGCCAAGGTAAAAGCGCTAGGGATATAGGTAGCAACCAGAGCTGAAGTTCGCCCAGGGAAAACAACCGATACAGTGTGAGTGATCCAATAATTGGACCAATGACCGCAAGAAAATTGATGTAGTAAGTGGCGAGCCAAGCACGAGCGTCGGCTATATGTCGGCCAGAAGTCTCCGTCATGTTGAGCACCTAGTTCGATCACTGAAACATGAAAATAGTATAACAAACAGCGTATCCAGCGTATCCAGCGTATCCAGCGTATCCAGCGTAAAAACAGCGGGGCACATTATGCTTGGATCACAGGTGAATAATCGGTTTTGGAGGGGTATCACCGTTTGTCTAACTCCCTAAAGGGGTCTGGCAGCGGGAATACCTTAGACGGAATATCCACTGAGCGAGCATTGAAGCGTTTTGCCACGCACCGATTGGGGGTTCTTCAAAAGATCCGCAAAACGATCTCTTTACCGCTATCTGATGGTTAACACCACGGCTGCGCGTTTCTCCCGACGCCAACAGAACATTATGTTGGCTAATCGTTCATCACTAGGATCCAACACTAGGACTCATGTATCAGTCAGCCAATAACCACATACCCTGGTGGCGTTTAACCACAAATAGTTACAGGATTACACTCTTTCACGAAACAAGCAGGCAACCGACCTGATTCGATACTCAGACTTGCTTTTGAAAGGTCATGTTATATTCCCTATCCTTAGATTGGCGGTCTAGTGCAAGATCAGATGCGAAAGCAATAAATATGGGCAAGACAGGGAAGATCGCGCTGGGGTTGCTGAGCTTTGGCGGTATGGTGGTGTTGGGCGCACTCTGGTACCTGGAGACGCGCGATCAGCGGGAGCCTTCCAGGGTTGCTTTCCTTGAACATTGTGCGTCCTGTCATGGTCCCGATGGGAGCGGGCCCGATCTTCTGGCGCAGTCTCACGCTGCCGGTTCTGCCGACGAGCTAACCAAACGTATTCTTGTACAGCATGTTGGTCTTGTTGCGGAAGCGCAGTTTCCAGAACCTATGGTCAAAGCGATGGCACTCTATGTGATAGAACAGCGGCTTGGGCTGCCCAGCATTACTGACTCTCATGCCCACACAATTCCGCAAGGCATAGTTCAATCGCAGCATCACGATTTCAGGGTCGAACTCATTACTGAAGTTGGTAAGGGGCCATACTCGATTGCGCCACTACCCGATGGACGGATTCTTCTGGTAGAGAAGGTCCGTGGTTTATCAGTGATCGATACCTCAGGTAAGCAGGGAGATCTCATCGAGGGTACACCGCGTGTGTGGTCGGAAATCGCCCAAGTGGGTGGCAGCTTCGCGGTTCTTGGATCCATGCTGGATGTGGAATTACATCCCGATTACGCCAGCAATGGCTGGATTTATTTGTCTCACAGTGACCGATGTCAGCTCGGTTGTGGTTCGCCCTGGCCGGTTAAGATGGTACGTGTTATCAGAGGAAGGTTAGTCGGCAACCGCTGGATAGACTCTGAAGTGATCTGGTCCGTTGATCAAGACAAATACACGGTGGTGCCCGATACAGTGGCATCCGGCAGGCTCGCGTTTGATCACCAGGGGTTTGGATACGTTACAGTTGGCGGCAAGAGCACCTATGACAATCTCCATGTTATGGATAAGCCTTACGGCAAGATTCACCGGTTCAATGACAATGGTTCGGTGCCGGAAGACAATCCTTTCTGGCAGGAAGAACAACCAAGCGACCCGACATCCAGTCGAAATACGGTTTGGACATACGGACACCGTACTGTCCAAGGATTAACCACGGACCCCCGCACCGGAGACATCTGGGCCACTGAGATGGGCCCGCGTGGGGGGGATGAAATCAATCTGATTCAACGTGGCGGCAACTATGGTTGGCCACTATATACAGAGGGTCTCGACTACAATGGCGAACGCGTCAGCATTGGCGAGGATCTGGGGCTGGACTTCGAATTTTCCGCAACGATACCCCCTGTCGTGGATTTCACACCGGCACCTTCACTCTCAAACTTTACCTTTCACAACGGCGATCAGTTTCCAGACTGGCAGAAAGACCTTCTTGTGGGTAGTCTACGTGCGCAAACATTGTTCCGGGTTCGTATCGAAGACGGCAAAGCGGTAGAAAGAGAAAGGCTACTGAC
>JABGVY010000205.1 GCA_018645845.1 Gammaproteobacteria bacterium
ATACTTCGCGCTGCTCATGGATTTTTCGTTGCCGAGCCCTACCAGAAGTACTCGTGTGGCGCCGACATTCGGCACATCATGGAGTAGCAGTGTCTGATTGGTTTTACCGCTGATGTCATCACGTTTCAGGATTTTTCTCAGGTAGCCTTTGCTTGCTTTATCCAAAACCTTGGCCGAAGGTGATAGCTGGCCTTGTTCGTATACGCCAACGATGGCGCATTGGGTTCTGGCTTTGGCAGGATTACCCGTGCGTGTGCCATACTTCATATTGTCTCCTGAGGATTTTTCGCGTGAACTACTGTCTTAATATAACGGTTATGGAATGTCCGGTCACTTAAAGTGATTCTTTTCCGCTATTTTAGCCGTGAAATATTCATCACGATGTTTGCTGTCGCGGGCATTGTGTTGGTTATTTCTATGGGTTGGCGATTCAGTGGTTATTTAGAAAATGCTGCCGCCGGTCTAATGTCCCGGGAAGTTCTGTTCGCTGTCATGGCCTATAGACTGCCGGGCTTTCTTGAGCTCATCATTCCGGTCAGCTTCTTTCTGTCTATTATGCTGGTACATGGCCGAATGCATGTCGACAGTGAAATGATTGTTCTCCGGGCCTGTGGAATGAGTACCTGGAGGCTGATTCAGATGACCTTGCTAACGGCTCTGGCCGTTATGATGATGACGGCGATGATCTCTTTGTGGCTTAAACCCATGGGTGAGCAAAGGGTCGAAACACTTCTTGGTGAACAGGATAACCTCACGGAATTCGACACGCTTATCCCGGGTCGCTTCCAGATGCTGGCGTCGGGCAAACGGGTAACCTATACGGAACGCATATCGGACGAAGGAGAATTGGCGCGAGTATTTATTAACGACTACAAAGAAGCGACCGGCAATGAGCCTAGACAAGCGGTGACGATAATCGCTGATAGCGGCAAGACTCAAGTTGATGGCGAAGGTCGACGGTTCCTGGTTTTGAACAACGGTCGGCGATATCAAGGTAGGCCCGGAGAAAAGAATTACCAGTCCATCGAATACGAAGAATATGGTCAGCTAGTAGTGGGTGGTGCGATGATTAAGACCAAAAAGCGCCGCACAGCGATACCAACATCAGAATTGTTTGGGGCAACAGGTAGCGATGCTGTTTCGGAGCTTCATTGGCGCGTGGGGGTGGTTCTATTGGTTCCTGTCATCGCCCTGCTGGCGATACCGCTCGCCCGAGTAAACCCGCGGCAGGGACGTTTTACGCGGCTGGTCCCGGCGATGATTCTTTGTTTCGTCTATATCCTTGGCTTGTCAGGCGCGCGGACTGCGCTGGAGAAAGGAGACTTACCGCTGGATCTGGGTCTCTGGTGGATTCATGGCATAGCCCTTGGCACGACGTTTTTGATGTACAGGCTGGAGTGGGTAGGCGAGAAGCTTAATAAGCTACCAATGTTGTTCCGTTAGTGTTGTTACTCTTTGCTGGCTGTTTTCTGGTAGGGATTGTTCCCCAGAAATATGACTCGGGTTCCTGAAGCGCGATCGTGCCAGGCCAGTTTTTCTCGATCAAATAAAATCCAGATAAACCCTAGCCCAAGGAACATTGTTGAGAAAGTAGCGAAGAAAAATCTCACAGCACATTCACCCAGCGTTAATATTTGTCCGGTATCATTGATGGTGCGAATTTTCCAGACCTGCATACCAAGTGTCTGTCCCCTGATGTGCCAAAAGTAGGCGTAAAAAGCCCCGGCTTCCAGGTACAGGAATAGCTGGAAAGAGGGTCCTGCTGCTACTTTACCGTCGTTAAGAAACGCGACTACAAGCGCCGTTGTGACGAACCAGAGGGCAATCACAAGGAATGTGTCGTAGAGAATGGCCGCTAGTCGTCGCCACAGGCTGGCCGGAGTGTTTGAAGCAGTTGGCATGAGTGAGGAAGAGAAAAAAATGAAGTCTATCATGGGTTTGGTGCAGCATCGCCTCGCACGCGTATTTTGTGTTTCGTTAGCAGCAGTTGTGGCATTAATGATTAGCCAGGACGGGTTTGCAAATAGAGTTGCAGATGGAACAGAGAGTTTTGATGATTACCTGGCTAGAGTGCGATCGGCGGCCATTCTGAACGGGGTAGCCTCAGAGACCGTAGATTCCGCTTTCAGGGGGCTGACGCGAGACGAACGGGTCATAGGCTATGATCGCAAACAGCCTGAATTTGTGCAGACCTTTGACGAGTACCTTACCGCGCGAGTGACGAACTTCAGAAAGCAGGAAGGTCGCAAGTTGCTCAAGTTGCATCAGCCATTGCTCGACGAGATAGCTGGCTTATATGGTGTGGATCCGGAGTACATTGTTGCCTTTTGGGGTTTGGAGACAAGTTTTGGGCGCTATCAGGGGAAGTACAGCATCGTTCGATCTCTCGCAACACTGGGCCATGATCAGCGCAGGGCTGCGTTTTTTACTGCAGAACTCCTCAAAGCACTGCAGATTCTTGATGAACAACATGTTGTACCTGAGGCTTTTGTAGGCGCCTGGGCTGGCGCAATGGGGCAAAGCCAGTTCATGCCTAGCAGCTTTCTGCGGTTTGCAGTCGACCACGACGGGGACGGTCGAAAGGATATCTGGTCCAATAAGGCGGATGTTTTTGCCTCCATCGCGAATTACCTGAACAAGGCTGGCTGGAAAAGAGGAGCAGGCTGGGGTGGGCCGGTGTCGTTTAACACTGTGGATTTTGCCAGTTTGAAGCCGCTGGATGTCGACCCTGGTTGTCGGGCGCTTAAGCGTCACTCTCGTAAAATGTCGATTTCCGACTGGGCGGACCTGGGTGTGGTGCCTGGCGTTCAGTTAGCTGACCAGCCGTATGCGCTGGTATCGCCTGAACCAGGGGCGAGCTCGGGATATCTTGTCGGGGGGAACTATCGTGCAATCCTTAATTACAACTGCGCTGATAAATATGCTGTGTCAGTAGGTTTGATGTCCGAGGCAATAGCCACGCCGAACTAATCAGCAATCATCATAAAAGCGGCCTCGGTCTCGGCGACGACCTCGTTGGTGTCGTTTCGAATCATCAAGCCTTTCATCTGTGTTAATCGCGCTTTTTGTTTTATGCAGTGCCCTTCAAGGCGGACTGTGGTGCCAATCGGAAGCGCGTCCCGATATCGGATATCGCATTTGGCAGTAAATGCCTTAAAGCCCTTAAGGAACAGCCAGTTCGCCATTACGTCATCGAGAGCACTAAATACGATGCCGCCATGTGTCACGCTGTCATAGCCGCAATGATCTGCGCCCGGTGTAAATTCACTGTGGCAAATATCATCCTCAAGCCTGAAGTTCAGCTTCAATCCGATTGGATTGCCCGGCCCACAGACGAAGCATCGGTTCGCATCAGATCGTAATTGGCTCATTGACTTGCTCCATTGGCCATATAGGTTGTGTTTGCTGAGACGCCAGTATAATGACCGGTATGTACCTTGATACTCATAAGACCTATTGTCCACATTGCGGTGAAATGATCGAACTGGTGGTAGACCCTTCGGCAGACCAGGAGTATATCGAGGATTGCCAGGTTTGCTGTTGTCCGATGATGGTGAGCGTGTTGACAGTTCAGGAAGGCCAGCCTGAAATTGTTGTCTTTGCTGAAACCTGAAGGGCAGACGGCTAGGTCGGGTTTATTCTGATAAATCCCCGAAGGCCGGGCACGTAGCCAAGCAGATCCCACAAGGAGGTGCGGAAAAGTTCTGCAGGTATCAGGTGTTCTATTGTCTTGTGTAACGCTGGAAGTTCGGACCAGTGAACACCCTGTTTGTGATGATGCGCCGTATGGTAACCAAGGTTGCCTGTGACGAAATTGTAGACCGGGTTCATTGTGTTGTAAGAGGCGCTGAAGTCTTCCTTCGAGTCCAGGCCTGCATGATGATCGTAGGTAGCCCATGCGGTGATTAGCAGTCCTGTGAGCATGGGAAGAACGAAAACCATAAAGCCCTGCACGGGGTTGGCAGCGACTAACAGTATTGTTATGGCGAGTGTCAGGCCGGTGTAGATTAAATGAGTGCGTAAATGTCTCGGGTGTTTCAGTCCTACTTTCCAGGCTCGTTGGTAGGCCGTCGCGGCGATTACAAAGGTGTATTCCAGTTCGCCCATTGTTGATCCATCGGCTCTTTTCCAACGACTTTCGTCGATGGTTTGATCAAGGTAGTTATGATGGTGACCAAAGACGTGATGCAGTAACCACTGGTTCGTTGTCACGCCGGTGTGCAGTCCGTAGCTGAGTTCTAAAATTCTATTAAGCGGCGTCCAGTGGAATGTCTTGGTGTGTTGGTGATGATGGTTCCAGGCGCAGATACACCCTTTAGGAATAAT
>JABGVY010000088.1 GCA_018645845.1 Gammaproteobacteria bacterium
CAAATAAGGCACTATCATCCTGGAAGGCGTCGGTTGCCGCCGACTCCGGGAACTTAGATTCCCGATATGCCATCTTCGCTTACTACACCAATGCACCGGGCATCGCCGGTGGAGACCTGGACATTGCCAGAGAGCAGATGAATGAAATCGAACAGCTGAACAAGGCCTATGGCGCCATGGCTAGAGGCCTGCTGCTCAGCAAGGAAAAAGATCTCGCCGGCGCGGAGGCCGCTTTCCGGCAAGCCGCTCTAATGATGAATCGCGCAGGGCCTTACTTTTCTCTCGCTCAGTTTTACATGCAGAACGAGCAATATGAAAAAGCGATCTCTTCCGTCCAGCAATTCCAGAATCGCGAAAAGCGTTGGTGGGATCCGGATGCGACAGTCGCCTATCTTGTGATGGCAAGCGCTAATGCTGAACTGGGGAACTTTGAGATCGCCAGGCAGGAAGCTGAACTAGGGCTTTCCATGAATCCCAACAAACAAGTTAAAAAAGGACTTAACGCTGTATTAAAGTCCTTATAGCTGCACTCTATCTGCTTAAGATTAGATGTCTGTCTGACAAGGCCGTATAGATTATTGTTCGGTCGCACCAATTAGCTCTGCCAGATCACCGCCTTCCCGCGCGGCCTCTATAAAAGAGGCTTCGTAAGCAGATTCCGGGTTGGCTCGAACTCGTTCGTCCAGCCGATGTGCATCTTCACCAACCAGGATTCGCCACTTACCCGCCTTAACGCCGTCAAGGATAATGGAGGCCGCATCCCCCGCACTGGTAGGGGCATTATCACGAAATGCGATTCCCCTCTGGTGCATGAACTCTCGGATCTGGTCATCAGACAGGTTCATCACTACTTCTGACATTTCTCCGCCTGATTTCATCATTCGCTCGCGTATATCCTTGATATCCTCTTCACTCATATCAAGCGCCGCTGGTCGTCCAAGAACTTTTCCAGAGTTGATCGCGATAGAGGTGCCAATGTGCCCTGGCATAACAACACTAACCCCTACGTGGGGCGCATTCATCCTGAGGTCAGTCACCAGCGCTTCACTGAACCCCTTTACGGCAAACTTAGCGGAACAATATGCGGTATGCGGCGTGTTCGGGCCCAGGGAAGCCCAGAACCCATTGATGCTGCTGGTGTTAACGATATGCCCTTCATCAGCGTTAACCAATGTATCTATAAATGCGCGGCAACCATAGTAGACGCCGAACCAACAGACATTGAAGGTTCTTTCCCAGTCAGCTCTGTCCTCCGGATTCATAAAACTGCCGCCGCCACCAATACCGGCATTGTTGAATAACAAATTGATCTTGTCACCGTGGGCAGCGACCACTTCATCCCGAAAGTGGTTCATCGCTTCTTCACTGGAAACGTCACATTGATGCAGGGTCACCAGGATGTCGGAATTTATTTCCTGACACAGCGTTTTTGTTTCTTCCAGGTTCTCCATCAGAACATCACAGGTCGCGATATTGCATCCTTCCTTAACCAGCTGCAGGCAAAGCTCTCTTCCCATACCGGTACCTCCACCGGTCACGACTGCTATCTTTCCTTCAAAGCTATCCATCTACTTCTCTCCTCGATTCTTTGTTAATTTGGCAACTTATCGTCTTCTTGTCCCACGTCATTGGCTCCAGGCACCATACCATCGAACTGGCTTTTCGCCCGCCACAGCATGACGGCCAGCACTGCGAACGGAATGCCTATCAAGACACCCATCCACCAGTCGGTCTCGCGGTAGAGCCAGGGCCAGACCGCCATGCCAATAGCGACTTGCACAACATAAAGAGCCGCCCAGGGAAACATCCACCGCCTCATCTTAAGAAAACCGAAGAACCCCGCGCCGTAGATCAACCAATGCAAGGGTTCTGTGACCTTGGCGGCCCAACCATGAAGCATGTAACCAAACCAGACTTCAGCATCCTGGTCGACGGGCTTGTAAAACAAATCAAAAGGCATGTAGATGAACGTCATATACGCACAAAAAATCATCAGTGCATTCATCCAATGCGGACGTCCCGCAAAAAGTGTCTTCAGTTTTATCACCAGTGCTTACTCCCGCTCTTATTGTTTTAGACTACTCTTCGCAGCGCTTTCGAACGATATCACACCGTCTTAATAATTTATGTCAGTAACGAACCAATCAAACTTAGAGTGAATGGACTCCTTTCGAATAGACCAAAGAACATTTTTTACGGCTCTACCCAGGTGCTTTCAAGGCGAGTAAAGAGAAGAACTTCATCGAAGTTCTTCCCTTCATTCTAGAGCCCACCGGAAACAGCCACGATTCTTCGAACGGCACTGCAAATTGTTTTCTGGCTGAGTTTCTTGTTGTTAGGCTGCTCGACCCCAGGTTGGCATAGCCCATAAATCGGAGCGCCGAGCGGATTTAAGCCCCTGGAGAAAGAGGGGGGAAGAAGGGAAAATAGGAGCAGGGGAAAAGGGGTCAGCGCTGACCCCCAGTAATGTCATCCCTCGATAAAGCTTTTAAGCTGTTCCGACCTGGAGGGATGTCTGAGCTTTCGAAGTGCCTTGGCCTCAATCTGCCGAATACGCTCGCGCGTTACCGAGAACTGACGGCCCACTTCCTCAAGGGTGTGATCGGTATTCATATCGATACCAAACCGCATCCTGAGCACCTTCGCCTCACGATCGGTCAAAGCAGTCAACACATTGGTCGTGGTCTCTTTCAAACCTGCATCCGTTGCGTGATCCATCGGGGATTCGGCAGTGGTGTCACTCACGAGATTCCACATCGTGGAATCATCATCATCACCGACGGGTGTTTCCAGTGAAATGGGCTGTTTCGCAACATCTAGCGCCTTCAGAACTTTGTCTTCCGGCAAGTCCATCCTCTTGGATAGCTCCTCGATTGTCGGTGACCGCCCGAGTTCCTGAATCAACTGCCGGGTCAATCGATTGAGCTTGTTCACTGTTTCCATCATATGGACGGGTACTCGAATCGTTCGCGCCAGATCCGAGATGGAACGGGTGATTGCCTGCCTGATCCACCAGGTGGCATAGGTGGAGAATTTAAACCCGCGACGGTACTCAAACTTGTCAACAGCCTTCATCAACCCAATATTACCTTCCTGAATCAGGTCGAGGAAATGCAATCCCCGATTGGTGTACTTCTTGGCTATCGAGATGACCAACCTGAGATTCGCCTCAATCATGTCCTTCTTAGCGGCACGGGTGTTTCCGACCGCCAGGAATAAACGACGGTTAAGGTCCTTGATTTCTGCAATGCTCATATCAGTTCGGGTCGATACGCGTTTGATCAGCTTGTTACCATGACGAACAGAGACCCTTACTTTTCGCAATCTTTCTGCAATTTCTGGCATTTTTTCTGTCATGTCGTCGATCCAGTCGACGCTGGTCTCATTGCCAACATAGTTCTTCAGGAACACTTCCCTGGGCATTTTGCTTTTGCGGACGCACAAATCACGAATCGATCGTTCCTGATCCCTGATAAGCTGCATGTCACGACGAACAAGTTCCAGTATCGGATCCATCACCGCAGGTACCAGCTTGAACAGGCTGAATGCATCGGCCATTTTCCCTTGAGCCTTGACTGTCTTCGGATCCATTCGGCCATGCTTGAGCCTGGCACGATCATAAGCTTTATAGGCCTTATCCAAGATCTTGAATCTTAGATGCCCCAGATCATGATCAAGCTTGCCAGTGTTGTCGTCCTCACCTGCTTGATAGTTGCCGCTTGATTTCGCCTCAGCGATCAGGGACATATCTGGAATGATATCTTCTGGGTCGAGAAACCCTGAGATGACGGCAGAAACCTCGCCTTCATCTTCGATAACTTCTTCGTACACCGCGAGAACATATTCCACCGTCCCCGGGTAACCTGCCATGATCGACATTGTCTCGCGAATACCATCTTCAATTCGTTTGGCGATTTCAATTTCACCGGCACGCGTTAACAGAGGCACTGTTCCCATCTCACGCATATACATGCGGACAGGGTCCATAGTCTTGCCTACAACACTCTCAATGCCGCCAATGGTTTGATCTTCATTGTCAGCTATATCGTCCGATGACGACTTCAGAGATGCTGGATCAGGCGCCGCTTCGTAAACCGAAACACCCATCTCTTCGAACATTAGAACAATACTTTCGAACTCGTCGGTTTCTTCAATACTTTCAGGAAGTGCTTCAGTCAGCTGATCGTAAGTGAGGTAGCCCTGCTCTTTTCCAGTATCGATCAGGACCTTGAGCTTTGATTCCTCTGGTTCAGTCTCGTCTTCATCCTCAGCCTTTTCTTTCTTGCCGGCCAATTCTTCCAACGCATCAAGTTCGTCCGTCGTGTCTTCAAGGCTATCGTCATCCAGTATTGTGTCGAAATCACCTTCACTCGAATTAGTCATAGGGCGTGAACTCCGTTAAATACAGTGCATATTAATAGGTGGTCTTTCATCGCGTACCTGCAGTGCTGCGTCTTGCTTGAATGAGGACATTACAACCTGACAAATGGACCTTCGTTTCTGATGAAAGATGTCTCCAGATACGATCAAAGAAGGTTCCCTCGGATCGCCGGGTGAGTCTTATCTGGAAGCATGTAAGATCTGGCTTTGCATTATACATTTTATCGTAGCTTGGATGTCTACAAGTAAACTGTATTAAGTCACGTTTTTTGGAAAAAAAACGACCGTTCGTCACCCATTTTCAAGATCTGCCCCCTGCAACTTCTTATTCGGCAGTAGACTAGAAATAATGACGCTTTTCTCTTATCAGCTCGCCACCATCAAATGGGGCCTAAAGATCGGGATTTCAAGTCAAAACACAAGAAAAATCGTCGTGAAAAAATTTCAATTAGGCATTTTTGCCAAATTCGGTAACTTTTCTTTCCTGAATTCAGCAGCTTAGATTCGAATCCTCAATGTCAAGGCAATAGCGGCACAGGAACCTCCATTTTTCCACCCTTTAATTTAAAAATCGCTGGGGGTATATTGGTCAACCTCGCTAGCTGAAGCTGTATATATATACAGTATTGTCCTCGGCAGGATGGATGCGCATACAGCTTCGCTAGCCGAGACCAATGCAGTACAACTTCATCTACTACCTGGCTTCATCTACTTCCTGGCTTCATCTACTACCTGGCTTCATCTAGATTGGCTTTTGGACCACCGCCAGTTGCGCACAACCCAAAAACACCGATACCGCGCACTTTTTCACCGTGTTGTCCGCACCTACTCAGGCAACACAACGACTTGTGACAAAACACCGTTCCAGTCAAATTCAGTGTCGCCTATGACGTAGAAAAACGGATTCAGAATGTTGTCTTTTGTGTTGTATCTAAGCGCTTTCAGATCTACATCAACGACACTTCCACCCGCAGCTTCCCCCACTGCTTGCGCTGCCGCTGTATCCCATTCCGAGGTAGGCGCTAATCTAGGATACAGATCCGCTTCTCCTTCCGCGATAAGGCAAAGTTTTAGCGAGCTTCCCATATTAGTAGTGTCGATCGAGGAGAAATTTTCTCGAAGAACGCTCAGGCAGCCTTCCAGCGCTTCACCACCGTGTCTTCGACTGGCAACAACGGTTAGTGAAGCCCGATCCAGTTTTCTAACCTGAATAGCCACGGTTTCTCCCTCCCGCGTCACAGTCGCGATTCCCTCGTGCTGGTCGCCCGTGTACAAAACATCTTTTACTGGAACAAACACGACCCCTCTCGTTGGGATACCTTTCTCAATCAGCGCAATATTGACGGTGAACTCGCCATTGCGATTGATAAACTCCTTGGTACCATCCAGAGGGTCAACCAGGAAATACTGGTCCCAGGAAGATCGCTCCACAAAACTAATGCCATCCGATTCCTCTGACAGAATAGGAATCCCAGGGGCCTTTTTCTGCAGGCCTGCAACAATGATGTTATGCGCGGCAAGGTCTGCCCTTGTCAGGGGAGAGTCATCTGACTTGGTTTGCACACCAAAATCTTCGTCACCATAAACCTCCAGAATGGCGGCTCCCGCGTCCCGCGCCACTGCGCACATTACCTTTATCAACTCAGTCAAAATTAGATACTCATTATTATCGATGACGGATTGAACAATATACGAGTATCAATCTCAACTGAGATAGAATGAACGCAATTTAAATTAGAGCCACTGAGGGTTCTAATAGATCAGGGTGTCACATGAGTGGTGTCACATGAGTGGTGTCAGACTAGATAAGTGGCTGTGGGCTGCACGGTTCTTTAAAACCCGGGCGAAGGCCAAGGACGCTATCGATGGAGGCAAAGTCCATCTGAGAGGACAGCGATGCAAACCCAGTAAAGAAGTAGTTGTTGGCGATATGCTTAACATAACTCAGGGGTTTGATGAAAAAGTCGTTGTCGTGCATCAGGTCTCTGAGAAACGAGGGTCCGCCATCCTCGCGCAAAAGTTATATCAGGAAACTCCTGAAAGTGAGGCAAAAAGAGCACTCCGCACTGAACAGCGGAAAGCCGCCGGTGCTCAAATCATGACTGAGGGCCGCCCTACGAAAAAAAATCGACGGCTAATTCACCAGTTCCGTGATAAAAACCTGTAGCAAGCAGGTGAAAACCGGAATAAGACAGATTCCTGCAAGAATGAAAAACGGCATTCCCCACAGCCCGTCAGATTTGGCATAATCACGTCCTCTCACCCACATGCATCACAGTCCTTGAAACCACGACCTAGCGACTCAGGCGAAATAAGCCTTAAAAAACTCATCGGTATTGTCAACTGCGCATTGGTCGTCCAAACCGGCCACCGAATTTGTCTTCAGCCACTGGACCCGTGATGATACTGATGAACCAGCCGCAAAGGCACTCGCAGATAAGTTCGTCAAGAACCTCCGAAAATTCAAAGTCGATGATGACGTCACTAACGCCGGTCCTCAGTTAAACTAAAAGAATGCAGTCGATACCCTTACCATTAAGCACAGCACTCAAAGAAGCCAGCAAGCACAATCCAGGCCTGCTCGTTTTTAATCACGGCATCGAAAGGGAGGC
>JABGVY010000305.1 GCA_018645845.1 Gammaproteobacteria bacterium
AAGCGGCTCGGGTCCTCGATGCTGAGGCCGCCAAAATGGAACAGGTGTTAGCGGCGGAAGCCAACAAAGAACAGCAAATACTCGAAGCCACAGGTAAAGCAGAGGCGATCAGGCTTGTCGCGGATGCTGAGGCTGCCGCTTTGACGACCGTCGGAGAGGCTGCTAACACAGATTCGGGCGAAGCCGCGGTCTTATTAACCCTTGCACAGGATGCCATCGGCGCTCATCGCCAGATAGCCGCTGAAAGCACTATTGTACTTACTGACGGCAAAACCAGCGATAACATCGCCAATACCGTAGCCCAGGCAATCGCCGTGTCCAGTTCCTTAAAGTTGCCGGGCGCAGACTCGGGGATCTAAGCTATGGAAATCTTTGAGCTCATCAACGCTAATCATGATCGTTTTTTTTATGTTTTAGCCGGCACCAGTTTTATTTTGGAGTTGGGCCTGCTGGGGTTAAGCGGGCCACTGCTTTTCTTTGCGATAGCCAGTCTGATTACTGCTCTTTTAATCAGCGTTGGCCTGATTTCAGGTTGGGAAACAGAAATCTTGGTCGTAGGCGTACTGACAGTCCTGATTGCCTTACTCCTCTGGAGGCCACTGAAAAAATTTCAGAATTCAGGTGGCGGCGCTGACACCAGCAGCGACATGATTGGTCGCGTGGTTGCTGTAAGCAAGGACATTACAGCGGAGGAAGGCGCCATCCGTTATTCCGGTATTGATTGGCAGGCTCGCGTTGACGGCAGTGCTAAAGAAGCATTTATTGCAGCAGGGGAACAATGCGTTATCGCCTCGGTAAATGGCAATATCATGCTTGTTAGAGAGACCTCATCCTAAGGAGGTTGCACTCAGCCCGTTTCAATAACCACGCTTTCCTGTTCAGTTTCGTCGACAATAACCGAACCCTTTGTGACTACCTCACGCAGGTTTTTCAGCCCCAGCAGGAACTAAACCCAAACGCCATATATGGTTCACCTACTGAGCTCTGCGCGCTGCCAACTCAAGTTGTATTTCAGCAATTCGAGCCCTGTCCAGTCGATAACCAATATAAAATGCCAGGATCGCCAGTCCTATTACTGACGTTGCTGGTCCCGCAATGATGCCTAGGTTGAACAGGACCTCTGCAGACACTTCGCCTGGCGCCGCGCCTCTAGGAAACTCGATCAAATCAAGACCAATCCCCCCCAGTATGGTCGCGAACGCACCACCGGCTTTGAAAGCAAATGACCTTGCGGAAAAAATAATCCCCTCCTGTCTTTCGCCGGTCAGCAGTTCCTGCTCGTCAGATATGTCTGCAAACATTGAATTCAGTGTAATCATGATCGCTGGACCAGCTAGACCACTGGTAAAGATAAACGCCAGAAGCATCGCTAATAGCTCTACGCTACCATTCTCTGGTAGCCAATCCGTAAACAGTCGTATGCATATCATCAGGTTGTTGCAAACGATAATAACCACAGACAAGCCTATTAAGGTTCTGCGTTTATCCAGGTGCTTTGTAAGAATTGGCGCGAGCAACACTGAAAAAGGTAACGCACACAACACTGTAGGACCGATCCAGCGCATGTTTTCAGTCTCCATGCCCCAGAAATGAACGTACATGTAAACCATGAACGTACCCTCTATTCCTAAGAGGATCACCGCGCAGAAAAGCCCCCCTACCAGCATCCTGTACGAGTGGTTCTTAAAGGCGGTCGTCACTTCGCGAAACAGCCTTCGTGGATTAAGACGCTCGGGCGTTTTGAAGTTGGCGGGTGGAAGGTGCGGGATTTCCCTTAGGGTACCGGCAACACAGAGACTGATAGAAACAAAAACTCCGATCGCTGCCGCGGTGGAGAATGGCCCGTAACCGTTTGTATTGAGCAGACCATGCGAAAATTCTTCGGTTGTGGGAAAAAATAATGTCAGCATTAGAAATCCAAAACCGGCAGACCCCACAGTGCCGAAGAACTGGCTAAAACTGTAAACCCGAGTCCGATCGAGGTAGTCCTGCGCCATCTCTGCACCCAGAGCAAGGTGTGGTATGTGGTAAAGCGTCAAGAATAATCTTGCCGAAACGGCAAAGGTAATCAGCCAGCCGAAATAGAACATCTCTGACATGCCTGTTGGCGGATTGAACAGCGCGATGATAGAAATACCCAGTGGCAGCGCCGCACCCATCATCATCGGGTGACGTCTGCCCCACCGGGTCTCAAGCCGGTCTGAAATGGAACCAGCTAGCGGGTCTGTAATCGCATCACAAAACAGAGCGATGCCCAAAGCAATTCCCGTCAGGGTGCCCGACACCTGTAATATTTGATTAAAATAAAATAATAGGAATGTTGAAAACGCGCCAAGGGTGATACCTTCGGCGAGCTGTCCGACGCCAAAACCAAGTTTCGAGGATAAAGGTAAAACGCGTGGCATAAAGACTCTGCTTACTTTAGTCCAGTATTAATCCATTACGTCAAATGTGCAACAGACGCAAAACTAGCCTAACGATCACTGATTATTGCTAATCTCAGAACAGACCCAATGCTTTCTTTAACTCTCCTGACACCCGACTCGTAAACCCCCGCTTAAGAAAGAGCCTACACGGGAAGTGATATTTGGCGGCAAATCAGCTTTCTACGCAATGTCTATCTAAATCTAGCTATGACCCTTGAAAGCTTAACGCTTTGCAGCATGAGAAAGATACGGAAAATATTTCCGCGAGAAGGTAGGTAAAACTTATGTGGAAGCCAAAGCACATTATTGATAGGTTGACTCCGTTTCAGGAAACCTAAAACAAAGTAATTGGATAGAGTTATTCCATTCTTGAGTATGTTAGGTTTTCTCGTGCTGAATTTTATTGCATTCTGCTAACACTCGAGTGCCGAGTTCATACTGACCCGGCCAGCGTTAACGGCGGATCTATACAATGACCAAATTGGTCAACAACATAAACAGGTGGGAACGCAAGAATGCAACCTAATGCCTATATGCCCCTAAAGTTAGGTTTAGTCGCCAGCTTTGCATTTTTTGTGGGTTATGTTTTATTGGGGTCGCAAGGTTGGGGCGCACCAGCCGCTGTAGAGCAAGCTGTAGGTGATATTTCCAGGTGGTGTGAGCGTGTTCAACCTGGATTATTTCATGAACCTGTAAATGCGCTCAGTAATCTTGGTTTTATGGTCGCAGGCCTTTGGATGCTTTGGCTATTGGGGCGGGATGTCGACGCCGGGCGAACCGGGATCATGTATGGCCGTAGTCCTATTGCGTTACTCTATTCGGGCGCGACTATTTGGCTGGGACCCGGATCGCTACTGATGCATGGTACACACACGGCATGGGGTGGTTGGGCCGATAACCTGAGCATGGTGATGTACATCCTGATCCCCTGGATGATTAATGTTTCAGCGATGGGTCGCTGGCCACCTCGACAAGTGTTAGGAATTTATGCGGCTTTGGTGCTGGTTTATGGCATCGGTCGCGCAGTAAACGGTTGGGGTTTAGGAATTAATCTAGACTTCTTTGGCCTGTCGATCGCCTTTTGGGTGATCAGTGAGGTTCTGTACCGGTTCTGGTCACAATGGCTAAGAGTTCTCTCGGGTTTCGTGGGCTTTATCGTTGCTGGGATCTTTGGCATCACCCCACTAGAGATGTTGGCAGAACCTACACGTTTCTGGTGGGTCTTACTGTTCTGGCTGCCAGGTCTCCTTGCCACAGGTAGCGCCCCGACGCGACGCACCTATCTACCCTGGTTCGCTTTGGGTATGGGCAGCTATCTGACCGCATTTACGATTTGGCAGACGGGCAAGGTAGGGCACCCTTTATGTGACCCGGATGCACTTATACAGGCACACGGTATCTGGCATCTGTTATCCGCAGTATCCACCGCCTGTTTTTTCCTTTTCTTACGTACTGAACGCCAAGCGCACACGAATTGATAGAACGCTTTAATTTATGAGGCCAAGGCCCCTAGCGTAATTTGGATAAAGGCCCCTAGCGTAATTTGGATAAAGGCCCCTAGCGTAATTTGGATAAAAGCCCCTAGCGTAATTTGGATAAAAGCCCCTAGCGTCTTTGAGATAAAAGCCATTAGCGTCTTTTGATCAAAAACATGCCTGACAATTCGAGCAGGAACAGGCGACTTAAGCCCGTCGACTCTTAACGCATTGCTAACGCTGCAACTGCAAGGCTCTGGTTACTATTCGCTATTCCTTGTGAGCAGATAAAGAGCAACGTGCCACGCTTTGCCTTGTCTTTAAGCTGTGGCCATCGTTATGACAGTCTGTCAGTAATCACGTCCAATATTGGCAGAAAAATGTCGTCGAGCAGCGTCGATGGTGCCTGTGGCGCTGAGCCGAACCGACCTATGACCAATTCATTCGTGGGATCTACATATAAGACCTGACCGTGTGCGCCGCGGGCCACAGCGCAATTTCTGTCTGCCAGGTGACGAATCCACCACTGAGATTTATACGACCAACCCGGCAAAGTCTTATAACCGGCTTTAGCGAACAGATCCTGATCCCCACCGCGTAGGACCTTGTCGATAACCGCTGCAGGTATAATCTGTTTACTCTCAATGGCACCTCCCGTTCTAACGAGTTCACCAAACCTGACAAAGTCTCGTAAGGTAAATCCACTGGATGATTCGGCACCCCCTGGGTCCATGATGTAGTAACCGTCGTGCTCCGCACCAATATGCTGCCAAACGCGCTTAGATAATTGCGTCGCAAGGTCCTGCATCCCTGCCCGACGGACAATCCAGCCGAGGACAAATATATTGGGTTCACGATAAGCGAAAGCCTCGCCGTGACGCCCTGCTTTTTTTACATTAGGTAGAACGTCAGCGACCAGTTCAAACTGATTAATGCTCGAAGGCGGGGACATTCCGGTTGCCCGATGAAATCGCCAAATTTCAGATTCCGGGTCCAGGTAATCTTCGTAAAACTCCATACCGATAAGCATGTCCAGAACTTGTTGCACGGTCGCATCACCGTATGCTGAGTCGATCAGTTCTGGAATGATCACAGGGACCAAAGCATCCGCGTCCAGTTTTCCCTCATCGATTAGGCTTTCGGCAAGTATGCCGACAAAAGACTTATTGGCTGATTGAATAATGTGACGAACATCTGGCGCACCAGCGCCAAAGTATTCCTCGTACACCACTTCACCCCGGTGAAGCACAAGCAAACCATCCGTGTAACTTTGTTCGAGCGCATCGCCCCAACCAAGTTTCGTTCCGTTCAGCGTTAGGATCGTCGCGTCATCGAACACCCGCAGTTTTTGAGGCAACTCGCGACAGGAACCTGGCCCACGCCAGACTCTCTTCGTTGGCATAAGTTCGTCAATATGGCTAAGGCTCCATCTCAGTTGCGGCCAGGCGTAAAAGGATTTTTCCGCGAAGCGAACCACTTTCTCATGAGGCGGAGGGAAGCCTTTCATCCAGCCCAGTTTGCGAGGGTCGTGAACTTTGCTTTTAGGCGTCTTGTTCATTGTCTAAATGCCTTCATCGGAAAATACCCAGCCTTTTTAACGCCTGTGGACAAGCAAGAAAAGATACCACGGGACACTCTGCCCCATAGGGATCTGGCAAACCCATATTGATCTCTCACGGCAAGACAATTACGTTGGACGCAACGAGTCCTTCCAGATCCCAACGTGACACCTCTTCGAGAATCGCCCCGGCATCGCTTCCGGCAATAGATGCCGTAGTTCCAATATGGATTTTTGATCTGGAAAACCACGAACCGGGCCCAGTCGTACGCAATTCACCAATCCCGGCATGCGCTCTTGTAACGAAGAGTCCCCTATCCTGATTCGATTTGTCCGACGAAAAATCTTCGATCCAAGTGAGCTTGTAAGCGGCACTTTTTCCAGTCGTTAGTTCCAACACTGCGTCTTCAAGGTTCCGCGCCAGGCACCATCGTTCGATCGATGGTTCTAGCGCATCACCATCGTTCTGGCCCACAATTTCCGGGATATTCGATGTCTCACTGGCGCCTAAATACAGCCAGCCATCTGCACACTCATACAATCGTTGGAAACCAGAGGCACCTCGCGCATATGGCCCTGTGGGTTCATCCCATATTTTCCCCGCATAATCCATCAAGTGTGCAGATTGGAGAGTGCCGGCGGTTCGGGCAAGCGCCGACGTAACGTGTTGACCCTTGCCTGTCGACGCTTTAACAATTAACGCGAGCACGACACCAAAAGCACCGGCAAACCCTGTTCCATAGTCGTTAATAACCCCATAGGGCCACAGAATCGGCTTGTCTTTGCCACCAAACCTGGTTTGCATACCGGTCAGTGCCTGAACCACTTCTTCATAACCGGGTTGGTACTCCCAGGGACCCTGATCGCCGAAAGCATTCAGTGACACGTAAATCACATTTGGCTTACGTGCCTTGATAGAATCGTAGTCGATCCCCAACTGTTCCACCACGCCACTGCGATAGTTCTGAACAATGACATCGGCATCGTCAACAAGCTGCCAAAACACTTCCAAACCGGCGGGGGTTTTCAAATCAATAAGTATGCTGCGTTTTCCGCGATTAATATCATGATGATATAAAACACCACCTCGGCCAGGATCATCGATCTTAATGACATCGGCGCCAAGCTCTGCCAGGCTTCTTCCGCAGGTAGGACCAGCCAGGATTATGCACAGATCCAGCACCTTGATTCCCGCGAGCGGGAAATCAACATTGTCTTGATAATCAACTTGCTTCCTATCAACGGCCTCACGCTGCTCAAGCGCTAACAGTTCGGTCAATATTTTTTCGCGATGTTGATTCGGCGTGGGTGCCGGTGAAGTTATTTCACCCGGCGTTGCAAGTAATTTTACCTGCAAACCGGGTTGTCTAGAGGTCCCCAACACTGGATCTTCAATCGAAACTACAAGGTCACTTTCAGTCGCTTGCGGGTGATCAAGCCACTCCTGCGATGAAAGACAGCGGGCACCAGGAATATCGAGCTCAACAAACAGATCCTCCCAGGCCAATGCCGTGCGGGTTTTGAAAACGTCTGTAAGGGTCTGGATGAGTAAAGCATTGAGTTCAGTCTTTGTCGCGAGGCCCCTTTTCGCTAACCCTTTGTCGATAAGGTCGCGACGATTCACGGCATTTAAAAATGCCTCAGCATGACGAGGAACAGTCGCGACAATGTGTACCCAGCGCCCGTCAAGGCACTGATATTGGTGGTCAAAACCTGAAAATATCGGTTTGGTGACGGCTCTAAAGGGTGGCCTTATCATCGCCAGAACCCCCACCGCCTGGAGCATGGCATCGTACAAGGGCACTTCTACAGCCTGCCCTATACCGCTGGTATTTCGTTCAAATATTGCGGTCGTAATGGCAAGTGATGAAATCAGCGCTGCATAAGCAGAAGCAATCATTTCAGAGGTGAACACGGGTTCTCCGACTCGCGTTGTTAAATCACGATGCAACATTTGAATCATGTCACGATAATCAGCTATCGGGCGAAATACATCGGTTGCCGCCATAATAATACCTTCCCAACCTTGAAGGTTTGAACGTGAATCCAAATTCGAGAAGCCCGGCATGGCAGAATATATCAGCCTTGGGTTTACTTTCGTCATGGCAATCGCGCCCAGCCCCAGTCGATCCATCACACCTGGTCTGAAGTTTTCGATGACGACATCTGCCTGCGCTATCAGGCGTTTTGCGATATCCAGATCGGCGGCTGATTTCAAATCCAGATTGATGCTTTGCTTGCCGCGATTCCAGGTCGCATTCGCGGGTGAATTAAAGGTCGGCCCACCTAGCGGATCAACCTTGATCACGTTAGCGCCTTGATCTGCCAGTAACATTCCGGTTAACGGACCTGCGACGTAGTGCCCGAAATCGACTATTCGAATGTCTGAAAGCGCGCCCATTTTATACTCCAAAGTTACACTTTATTTCACTTCACGGAATGGCAACTCAATGCTCGCCAACACTCGAACGGATCACTACATGATAGTGCCGGTGGTCATAGCCTCACTTTCTGACACGACAATCGGCAGGTTGATCCTTACAATGCCGATTTTATACACATAACTTACGAGTAATGTTAGTCACTTATGGTCCTTTACTAGGATTAACCGATGATCAGGCAACCGATAGGTTCTCGAGGACGCGCGCAAATCACCGCTTCCGTTCAGTCGTCCAGCGACCACCACATGGCTTTTCGCCCAGACTATTTCATGCCAAAGAACAATCCAACGGCGATTAGCTTTATGATACCCCCCTAAAAAATCGTTTCTTAGAGACCTGTCAACTTGCAAACCCTGAAACTGGATAACACCACACTGTCTGCCATTTATTCACCGGTTGCTGGTGCCAGCGCCTTGCTGGTATTAGCTCATGGGGCCGGCGCGAACCTTGAACACGACCATATGCGCGCACTGTCGTTAGCCCTGAACAATGTGGGTATCAGCACACTTCGATTTAATTTCCCTTTTATGGAGGAAGGTAAACGGCGAGTAGACAAACCTGATGTGTGCATCGCCACCATCGCTCAGGCAGTTGCGACGGCTAACCGGCTCTGCCCAAAGGCGAAACTGTTTATTGGTGGACATTCATTTGGTGGG
>JABGVY010000314.1 GCA_018645845.1 Gammaproteobacteria bacterium
AACCAGATTGACCTGAACATCATAGGGCAAACTGGTACTGATACCGTTCGGATAGAGTTCATGGGTACCCAGCCCTTCTGGCTCGATAAATATCTGGTGGGAATTCTTATCCGAAAATCTAACAACCTTGTCCTCAATCGAAGGACAATAACGAGGCCCTACGCCTTCTATTTCTCCGGAATACAGGGGAGAACGGTCCAATCCGCCACGAATAATATCGTGGGTTTGTGCACTCGTGTGGGTGATATGACATGAAACCTGTCTCGGATGATCAGCCAGAGTAGACAGATAAGACATCATCGGCCTTGGTTCGTCACCGGGCTGTTCTTCCAGCTCGCTAAAATCGACAGATCTACCGTCAATCCTTGGCGGGGTTCCTGTTTTTAACCGATCGACCGTGAAGGGTAATTCTCTCAGTCTGTCCGCCAGAGCGTTGGACGGGGCATCACCGGCTCGACCACCGGCTTGTTTGTCCATACCTACATGGATCAAGCCCCCTAAGAATGTTCCGACGGTCAATACAACCGTAGGCGCATGGAACGAAAGCCCCATGTTGGTGAGTACACCAGTAACACGCCCATTTTCAATGTGCAGATCGTCAACCGATTGTTGGAAAAGTGATAATCCTGGCTGGTTTTCAAGAATACGCCGAATGGCCACCCTGTATAACTGACGATCGGCCTGAGCCCGGGTAGCCCTGACAGCAGGTCCCTTTCTGGAATTCAATATTCTGAAGTGAATACCCGCATGATCAGCAGCGATGGCCATTGCACCACCCAGTGCGTCTATTTCTTTGACCAAGTGACTTTTGCCAATTCCGCCAATGGCTGGATTACAGGACATCTGACCGAGCGTTTCGATATTCTGAGTCAGCAATAGCGTTGCTGCGCCCGCCCGTGCAGACGCGAGGGCAGCCTCTGTTCCGGCATGACCGCCACCGACAACTATCACATCAAAACGATTCTGGTTACTCACAATCTCTGCCCTTCGAAGGGGGGATGTCTAATAGGAAATGACGGGACGGGAAGTATACGGAAGGCTCAACCAAAGTCACGCTCCACCTTATTCTACTTTCCTATGCAAAAACTGCCAAATATCTCGCCCAGCAGGTCGTCCGCCGTAAACTCACCGGTGATTTCCGAAAGATACCGCTGGCAAACCCTAAGCTCCTCGGCCACGAGCTCTCCGGCTCTCTGTTCAACAAGCAAACTCCTGGCCGCAACCAGTGACTCTTTACAGCGACCAAGGGCAATAATATGTCGATTTCTGGCGGTAAACCCGGACCCCGCATTTGGCGATAGTCCAAGTCTATTCTTGAGCTGATCTTTTAGGCTCTGCAACCCCAAACCCGTCTTGGCAGACATCTGTATTCCATCGGTTAACAGGTCCGTATCGGCGACAAGGTCAATTTTATTGAAGACAACCACCGTTCGTCTATCTTCCAACAGCGATTCGGCCTGTTTCATGGCATCTGGCTCGCTGGCATCCACCACGGCGATCACCAAGTCTGCTTCTTCTCCCGCCGCCAATGCGCGTTTGACCCCCTCTGCTTCGATTTTATCAACGCTATTTCTTATCCCCGCTGTATCTACAAGTCGCAAAGGTATGCCATCCAACTGCAGGGTTTCATTGACGACATCCCTGGTAGTGCCTGGAATATCTGTCACTATCGATGTGTCCCTCCCCGTAAGAAGATTCATCAAACTTGATTTACCGGCATTCGGCTTACCCATTAAAACGACAGACGCACCTTCAACTAAAAGAGCGCCGTGACTCGTTTCGTCAAGTACCTTGTCCAGTTCCTGGTGCACTTCAGCTAGCGCTACCTCTATTCTTTCATCTGAAAGGAAGTCTATTTCTTCCTCTGGAAAATCGATGGATGCTTCAACAAAAACCCGCAGCTCTATCACTTTTGCGACAAGTTGGTTGATCCTGGTAGAAAATTCACCTTGCAGGGAACGTACCGCACCCCTTGCTGCAGCCTCTGTACTGCTGTTAATCAGGTCTGCTATTGCTTCTGCCTGGGCCAGGTCCATTTTGTCATTCAGGTATGCGCGCTGACTAAACTCTCCGGGTGCCGCTATTCTGGCCCCTAAACTAATCACTTTATTGAGGAGCATTTCGAGCACGACCGGTCCACCGTGACCTTGCAGTTCCAGCACGTCCTCGCCTGTAAAAGAACCCGGGGCGTTAAAATAGAGCGCTATGCCCTGGTCAATAACATTCTTGCCGTCGCTAAAATCCGAATAGGTCGCTAGCCGTGGTTCGGGTATTTCTCCCAGGATCTCGCGACTAATCGCCCTGACACCAGGACCGGAAACGCGAACAATGCCGACACCACCTCTGCCTGGGGCAGTTGCCCTGGCAGCTATCGTGTCTTTGACATAAGGCATCTATTTAAGGGAAAGCTGCGATCGTTGTCAGGAAGCTTTTTCTAACTGTCTGGTCACATAAACTTGCTGGAGGATCGACAAGATATTGTTAACAAGCCAGTACAGAACAAGGCCGGACGGAAACCACAAGAAAAAGAACGTGAACATGATAGGCATGAACTTGAAAACCTTTGCCTGGACAGGGTCAGGTGGTTCCGGTTGCATGCGTTGCGTCAGGAACATAGAGATACCCATCAATATCGGGAGGATAAAGTACGGGTCCATCGCTGACAGGTCATAGATCCAGAGGAAGAAAGGTGCCTGGCGCAGCTCGACACTTTCCATCAGTGTCCAGTAAAGCGCTAGAAACACTGGCATCTGCAACAAAATAGGCAAGCAACCGCCCAACGGGTTCGCTCCCTCTTTCTTGTACAGTTCCATCATTGCCTGGGAGAATTGCTGACGGTCATCACCAAAACGTTCTTTAAGGCGGGCCATTTCAGGCTGCAGCTTGCGCATCTTCGCCATTGACCTGAAGCTCGCTGCTGATAGTGGGTAAAGGCAGGATTTAACGATAATCGTGAGCCCGATAATCGCCAGGCCCCAGTTCCCAACAAACGAGTGAATACCTGTGAGCATGAAAAACAGGGGCTGGGCCAGCCACCAGAGAAAACCATAATCTGTGGTTAACTCAAGCCCCGTTGCTATCTCTTCAAGCCTGTACTGGTCTTTCGGCCCTGCATAAAAGCTGGCTCCGATGGTCCCCGTTTCTCCCGGCGCTATCGTGACAGGTGGCGTGGTGAGTCCAAACAGATAAATATCCTGACCTTTTAATTTTCTACCGCGATAGGTATTTCCAACAACCTCCCGGGGCACCCAGGCACTCACAAAATAGTGCTGCACCATGGCGATATAACCGTCATCTAGAGTCAGCTTGTAGCTTTCCTCTTCAATATCATCAAATTCCAGTTTTCTATATAACTCCTCGTCCGAACGGGTGGCACCACCGACATAGGGCTGCATTCCCATCATATTCTCTGATGAAGACACAGGACTCTGGCCGTCCCTTTTGATCTGCGCGAATAGTCCACCTTTCCAGGAATCACGACCCAAATTCGTTATCTGGTAATCCACCTCAATCAGGTATTCCCCACGCGTGAATTGATAACTTTTGAGAATTCTGCTGCCATCCTGTTGGATTGTGGTCAAGGTGACAGTCAACGCCGGTGCGTCTCCCATTTCAAAAGAAGTGCTGTCGGCGGTGAAAGTTGGCCTAAACCCTTGCTTGTCTGTGCCGCTCGGGCCAATGAGTCCGCTCTGCGCAACATATGAATTCTTGGGGTCTACCAGGACGAAAGGAATGTCAGGCGTTTCCAGTTGTGCTGGATATTTCGGCAGGGCAACACTAACAATGTCCCCTCCCTTGGGATCGATCTTGACGACAAGCACATCTGTCTTGACAGTTACAAGGTTTCTAGGTGTTTGAACCTGCACTACTGCTGGGATTATTTCTTCGCCTTCCAGGGAGGGAACGATGTCTGCTGCACCCATTGAGGCTGATTCGGCGATTGTCTGCGGTACGTCTTCGAACGAGGATGACTCGTTGATAGGGACCGACTCAGCTGGCGTTTGGGTCGAGCCCTGATAATAGTCTTCGTTCCACGCCAGAATAAGCATGTAGGAGGTCACAGCCAGGCCCAACAGGATTAGTACGCGTTGAATATCCATTTAAATTCCCTCTTCAACTGCACTGGGTTGGTGGTCAGTGGGTACAGGGTCATAGCCACCGGGATGAAAAGGGTGACATTTACCGACCCGAACTGCTGTCATTCCAAGACCTCTAATGACGCCGTGAGTCTCTATTGCTTCTGTACTGTAGGCAGAACAAGACGGATGGAAACGACAACGTGGTCCCAGAAAGACACTGATGGTCAATTGGTAGAATCGAATTAGTGACAAAAATGCTCGTTTCATATTTTACGTCATTACCTGAGTTTCTCAGCGAGGGACATAAAGGAATTTTGTAGATACCCTGTAAGGTCCTTTTCGGCCTTGATCTTTGGCCGGGTCATTACCACGATATCCCATCCTAATTCGTGTTCAGGGGC
>JABGVY010000332.1 GCA_018645845.1 Gammaproteobacteria bacterium
CTGGTGGTCACGGGAGAAGATGCTGCTGATTTGCGTCTTTTAAACCTGAATTTTGTCAATGGCGAGACGTTTTTTAATTTCTCCTGTTTTGAGAACTCCGATAAAACGCTGGAAGAGGCCGCACAGAGCGCAACCGATGAAACTTCCGAGTCGAGTGAAGCTCTAGCCTTTTTCGAAACCGATATCTCACCGATCATTCAGGATAAATGTATTGCTTGCCATCAATCCGGCGGCGTCGCCGGCGCCACCAATTTGGTCTACGTTTCGTCCAGTACACCCGGACACCTACAAACAAACTACGATACGCTTTCTAACTATATCGTTGCCGGGAACGGGGCGACGCTGCTGAACAAAGGCCGGGGTGTTAGCCATGGCGGTGACCAGCAATTTTCAAGCGATTCAGAGGAGTTCTCTGACCTGAGCGCGTTTATTGACCTGCTAGGCGAGGAAGGTGCTGCTGACAGTACAACTGGAAGTTATTGGGAGGGGGTTACGCTCGCCTCGCCAGTCAAAACACTTCGTCGGGCGTCGTTTCTTTTACGGGGCAACCCGCCGACTGAGGCCGAAGAACTTGCTGTCATCTCAGGTGGAGAGGACGCCCTCAGAGGGAGCGTTAGGGGGTTGATGAACGGTGATGGCTTCCACGGTTTTTTAACTCGTGGAGCCAACGATAGACTGTTTACGGACAAGTTTTTGACGAATACCGCCGCCTTCGAAGTGTCCGACCCGAACAGAAGGTTTTTTCCGCTAGCGGCTGCTTACCAATACGATGCTAATGTCGCCGCTGGCGCCTTTAACGCCCCACAGGACCTCACGTGGCGAGACGATTGGCAGGCCGGGCTTGCGCGCTCGCCTGTTGAGTTGATCGCTTATATCGTCGAAGAAGACCGGAACTACCAAGAAGTTGTCACCGCCGATTACATGATGGTGAACTACATGAGCAACCAATTTTTGGACGCAGGCGCGAGCTTTGACACTGAGGATCCTAGAGTTTTCAAACCAGGTCAAAACAATGGCCAGATCGTTAATGACGATCTTCTCATCAGCGAATACACCCTTGATTTTGGGGTCAATATTTCCTCTCATGGTCCCTTCCTTGAGTACCCGACTGCCGGGGTGTTGAATACGCATGCATTTTTAAACCGCTATCCGACCACTGAAACGAACCGCAATCGAGCGCGTGCTCGCTGGACTTACTATCACTTTTTGGGGGTCGATATTGAAAAGTCGGCTGAACGAACCATTGACGCGGAGGCATTAGCGGATAACGACAATCCGACTATGAACAATCCGGCCTGCACCACCTGCCACGCTATTCATGACCCTGTCGCCGGGACTTTCCAAAATTACGATAGTGTGGGGCATTACCGCACCGAGAATTTCGGTATCGATTCTTTGCCCCAAAGCTATAAGGAGAATAGCGACGACTATGCCCACGGAGACACCTGGTTTCGAGATATGCGCTCGCCCGGCTTTGAAGGCGACGTTGCACCCAGTCAGGATAATTCAATACAGTGGCTTGGTCAGGCCATTGCAAATCAAGATCGTTACAGTGAGGCAGCGATAAAGTTTTGGTGGCCTAGCCTGATGGGTGCGCCGGTGCTTGAAGCCCCGACTGAAAGCGGAGACAAGAACTTTGACACAGATCTTGCCGCCTATGAGGCGCAGAACAGCTTTATACAAGAATTGGCCGAGCAGTTTTCATCAGGTATCGAGGGCGGCGCTGCATACAACGGCAAAGATTTACTCACATCTCTGGTGTTAAGCGAATGGTTCAGGGCCGACCAGGTTGAAAGTGTCGATGTCAAAAATCGACTCGTAACCAGTGCCGGCACCCGGCGTTTACTCACCCCGGAGGAACTTGAACAAAAAAGCCTGTCATTACTGGGTTGGCGATGGGGTCAATACCCGCACAGCCCAGATGAAGAGACTAACTTCGCTTTCATTCCCATCAATTCCCATCTCCAGCAGGGGTTTAAAATTTACTACGGCGGCACGGATTCTGATGGGATTACAGAACGAAGCTCTGCGCTGACGGCTCTCATGGTTAATGTCGCTGAAAAGCATGCGCTAGAAATGTCGTGTCCTGCGGTGATGCTCGACTTTGAAAGAGAAGACGGCAGTAGATTGCTTTTTGATGGTATAGACGCGGTAACTACACCCGCTACCGAAATCATTCGCGATTTTTCAGTCGAAGCAGCCTCCGAAGAGGAGCAACAGACCTATTCGTTAACGACCACAGTAGCGAGCGGCGAAAAAGTCCTCGATATATCCATGACCAATTCTTTCTTTGAGGAAGGTGTTGGCCAACGAGACCTGACGGTCGTTAATTTTTCTGCTGTCAACGAGTCTGGCCAGACGGTTTACATGCTTGATTTTAGCGATATCAATACGGTTACGGGCGCGACTTACACGTGCGGAAACATATGGGACCGGGGTTTTGAATTTTATTGTAACGGTACAATGTCAGTGCCGTTTCCCGTTGAGCTTGATGGAGAATATACGTTTTCTGTGATCGCGCATGGTAAGCAGTATGGGTCCGACGGCGCAAAGATGACCGTCGGCTTAAGTAGCACGGATGCAACGTCTGGTAATACCCAGGGTGCGCAAGCGATAAAGACAGTGATTGCAAATCTACATGGGCGCTTACTCGGACAATCACTAGTGACGACAGCACCAGAAATCGAGATGGCATTCGATCTGTTGGTCGCGTCCTGGCAAGCCCGGAAAGTTGTAATAGACGAAAGGAACGATAACACGGCCTTTTTATACCCCAGTGAATTGTGCTACTTCCCAGACCACTACGATACCGAGGGCGGCGCTAGGGTAGTCGATCCTTCCGGGATGAAACACGCCTGGCAGTCCGTCTTGTCTTATCTCATGACTGACTTCAATTACCTGCACGAGTAAAGCGCATGAAGCGACGCGAATTTTTAACAAAAACAGCAGCCTTAGGTGCCGCGGGGATCGTGCTGCCGAGCGTAACACTTTACGGTGCTGTCGATGGCGGTTATACGGGGCGACTACTCGTGCAACTACAAGCCAACGGCGGGTGGGACGTTTCAAGTTACTGCGATCCCAAAGTTAATCAGCCCGGCGAGAAAGACATCACCAACTGGTCGAACAATGACGAGATTCGACAAGCGGGCAACTTGTCCTTTGCGCCCTTCGCCAACAATGCTGCATTTTTTGAAAAATATTATCGAGACATGTTGGTGATCAATGGCGTAGACATGCAAACCAATTCGCATGATACCGGGATTATTCATAACTGGAGCGGGCGTAACTCGGTTGGCTACCCTTCGTTAACCGCTATGTTTGCTGCAAAAAACGCACCGGACCATCCTCTGTCGTATATTAATTTCGGCGGCTTCGGCCAAACCGGCAACCTGATCAGGTTCAGCCGACTTGATGATGTCGATGCGTTAGCGAAAATAATAAAACCCGAGTCAGATGGAGACGACAGAACGCTGAGAAATGCCGAGGACGTGGCGCGAATCAGGGCCGCGGCGACGGCCAGACTCGAATGGCAACTGACTAAACAGAATCTGACATCTAGGCAAGCTCAAAACCTGAACGCGCAACTGCAGGCGACCACTTCTCGATCAATGTTACGGGCGTTTAGTGAATACCTGCCAACACCCGATGAGGTTATCGCAACCAAGCAATTAGCATCTGGCGTGAATAGCTCCTTGCCAAGACAGATACAGCAAACTGTCGCTGCCTTTGAAGCGGGTGTGGCCAGTGCTAGTGATTTGTTTTTGCTTGGCTTCGACACTCATAGCAACCACGATGCTACCCACGAGGCGCTGTTCAATCATCTTAACGAATCTATTGATCTCTTATGGACATTAGCTGAAAACGCGAACATAGCTGACAGGCTAACAGTGATCATTGGATCGGACTTCAGTAGAACCCCCCATTACAATGACAACGCAGGAAAAGACCACTGGGCGATAGGTTCGGTTATCGTCATGGAGAAATCACCCTCCTGGGGTAATCGTGTGATCGGTTCTACCGACGAAGGGCAGAATGCCCACAACATCAACCCAAACACATTGGCGCGAGATGATGCCGATGGCACCCACATTTACCCCAAGCATGTTCACAAAGCGCTAAGACGTCATCTGGGATTGGAAAACACTGAGGTCGATCAGGACTTTAAATTCTTAGGCGCCGAGGACTTTGACTTCTTTGGCTGAGCCGCCAAACACGTTGACCGGATTAACTCACAGACAGGAGTAGCGCCGCGGGGGAGTTGTTTCTTCCCGAGCGGCGCCATCGCAGATAGTATTCCCTTAGGCGAACTCTCTTATTTAATTGGGAAATTGAACGATGACCTTGAACCAACAGTGGCGACTGGCTCGCCAACCGATTGAAGGCTGGCCTACGGACGGCGATTTTGCTCTTGGTAGCGCTGATATCGCCGAGCCAGGCGCTAATCAGGCACTCACTCGGACCCTCTATCTTTCCCTCGATCCCTACCAATGGGGGCGACGCCGTAGTGGTATTGAGCAGACCGGTGAGGTCTGTCACGGCAGAACGGTTTCGCAGGTGTTAAAGAGCCGGCTCTCCGGATACCACGAGGGCGATGTTATCTTTAACACGAATGGCTGGCAGGAATACGGTCTTGTAGGACAAGACATCAGCGAGTTTGGCTATATGCATCCCAGGGTTTTGGATATATCCCAGGCCCCTGCCTCTAGCGCATTGGGCGTTCTGGGCATGCTGGGCCTCACGGCGTACTCCGGTTTGTATGTTCAATGCCAACCAAAACCTGGTGAAACAGTCGCTGTGTCGGCCGCGAGCGGCGGCGTTGGTCAAAATGTCGTTCAGATCGCAAAACTAAAAGGCTGCCGTGTGGTCGGTATTGTTGGGTCAGATGACAAGTGTGACTTCGTGGTTGATAGCCTGGGTGCAGACGCCTGTATCAATCGTAAGTCCCCGGACTTTGTTGACCAGTTACAGCATGCCTGCCCTGATGGCGTTGACATCTATTTCGAGAATGTCGGCGGTGAAGTGTTTGAAGCGGTTCTGCCATTGTTGAACAAGTCCTCCAGAATTAGCCTGTGCGGGTTAATTTCGCAGTACGGGAATGACGACGCCGCGTCCAACCATGCTCGATGGCAAGAGACGGGCGCCCCCGTTTTTGCTACCCAGCAAGTGCAGGTCAATGGCCTGTTTGTGGGTAACTTCGTTGCTGACTACCAGCAACAATTTCTTGAGGAAATGGGCGACTGGGTTCGCAATGGCCAGGTGAAGTACAAAGAAGATATCTGGCAGGGTATCGAAAAAGCGCCTGAAGCGTTTGACGCCATGCTAAAAGGTGAAAACTTTGGCAAGACACTTGTTCAAGTCACTGAGGACCCTGTTGCGAAGGTTCTCTGATCTGGTGGAAACTGAGGTTAGGAAGAATAACCACGCTTTTCCGATCCTGAGAAAAGTATCCTGGTTCCAGCCAGTTAGATGCCGTCCCCGTTACCCCAATTGAACAGGTGTTGTGTGATCGAAAACTTTAGCCCAACGATTGAAAACTTGATGATTTGACCCTCGATCCCAGACGCTGGCCGAATGCGAAGAAGAAGCCAGGTAATTGGATCACGGTGCGCGTCGATGTCAAAGAAGAATACATATCAACCTACCTGACAACATTGGAGAAACGAGATGCTATACGGAAATTTTAAGAACATGACCTATACTCAAAGTACGAGTAACTTTAACGGCGGTGTGGGTTTTTCCCTTGCGCTAATTTTTAGGGACTTCTACCCATCAACATTTACCGCCGACTGGTATTGGTATCTTGTGGGTGCATTCTTGTTTGTTATACCCGGACTTATTTCGACATACCAACAGGTCAGAACAGGATATTCGTTAAAACAGGTGAAGCTAACGGAAAGACCATTCAGAACCCTTTAATAAGGGTGGTTGCGCCTTGTATGACTCGTTTAGCAGTGACGACCGCCGGGGTTTCATAAAAGATGATGTTCATCTAGGCTGGTGCATCCTGGGGCAGAAACATCAGGCCATCCTCGAACCATTCGAGTTGGGAATCAGATATAGCCTCATGCAACACTCGCTGATGCTCCGCCGGTACCGTTGATGAATAGCACCTGGGCGCCTTTCTTAATTAAAAGCTTCTCTATCTCAAAGCGATCCTGTTTCTGATTTGTCCCGAACAAATCATCTCCGTATTCCCGATTCTTCTTAAACCATTTAAATGCGGCTAGGAACCGCTCGCTGAGCTATCCCGGCTAGATCACAGTCTGTCGGAAGTGTCCCAAATTGCGAACCATGGTCGCCCCCTAGACGAGAACGCAAATAAGCATCAGTTACAGATTGGTCACCGTGCGCAATTAATAGTGCTGAGGACCAAGCCACAGCTAATTTTTCTATAAGGCGTCTAGAGTTTGCTTCGCCAGCCGTGACATCGCTAAATTCTCGACGGATTAAATCTAATTCTGCTTTCAACGGAGGGTGACTTCCTGCAGAGCATTCTAATTCTGATAAAAACGCCTCTAAGCTTTCTGGAGATTTAGCCACTGCTCTATTCATGTCTAGAGCGATCACATTTCCTGACCCTTCCCAAATAGCATTTAGGGGAGCTTCACGATAAAGCCGGGGAAGAATTGAATCTTCGACGTACCCGTTACCTCCTAAGCATTCCAGCGCTTCTCGGACTACTGGTGTTGACTGTTTAGTTAACCAATATTTAGCTACTGGTGTTGCCAGTCTTGCAAAAGCCGCTTCTTCAGGGTCAGTTGTTGATCTTTCGTGCGCTCCGGAAAGACGTGTAATCATGAGCGTTGCTGCTTCGACTTCGATTTCGAGATCTGCGATGACATTTTGCATCAGAGGCTTGTCTATTAGCAATGAACCGAATGCTGAGCGGTGAGAAACAGCCCAAGCAGCTTGCGCTACAGATTGTCTCATAAGTGAAACTCCCCAGTTAGCAACATCAAGTCTTGTACTGTTGACCATCTCGAGAATAGTTGGGATTCCCTTTCCCTCTTCGCCAACCATCCAGCC
>JABGVY010000315.1 GCA_018645845.1 Gammaproteobacteria bacterium
AACGCTACCAAGTTTTTTGTTGCTTGTGGTGATTGGCTGACCTGGTGATGGCCGATTCGCCAACGTAATTTTCTGTTGGCGCAGGGAGAAATGCGCTGCCGTGGTTTTAGTATGTTTTAGATACTTACTAACATATTACTGCCTACTTGTATTTTCCACCTGTAAATATTCAACTAGACCGCAATCAGTTCAGTGGAGTTAAACAATGGAATACGTAGCACTAGTAGTGGCGGCAGCCCTTGCCCAGTGTTTTTGGTTTGCATTTTCAGTCGCAGGCGTGCGACAACAGGTTGGTATTGAGCCCCCTGCCATGTCTGGTGATGAAACATTAGAGCGAGCCCTTGCTGTTCATCGCAACACGGTAGAGTTTATGACTATTTTTGTCAGCTTGATGTTAATCAGCGGTTACTATTTTGACGGCCCAATCACGGCGGTTGTTGGTCTGTTTTGGATCATATCAAGACAATGGTATCGAATCGGTTACATGAGAAACGTGAAAGACCGAATACCGGGTTTCTTGATGGGTGACATGGTGCTTGCGGTGTTGGTTGTCGGTGAATTGTGGGGTATTGGCCGGGAGATTCTGGCGAGGTTTGTTGCTTAGATAGTTCTGGTCAATTGCGATACCATCAGGCACTACAATAGTTTTGCAAAGGAATCTATGATGCGACTAGCCGATAGCGGGATGAGCAGAAGCATCGAAGAAGGCCTCGCGCCACAGGCAGTTGACGATAGCTCATAGGTCACCGGGTCAGTACACATGGTTGACGCTGGTATGACCAGCCAGGCAATAAGCTAAAAAGGGACTACAAAGCATGAGAAAAATATCGATTGTCTGTCTATGCGCGGTGTGCATTTTCACGCAGATAAAAATCTTTGCGGACCCTCCCTATTCAGAAACCGGGTTCCTGAATGCTGACATCCTCACAGAAAACGACACCACCACTTTCGTCAGCATTACTTACACCGGCCAGGGCGATCGTCTGGTTTATGATCGCAGGGTTACTGACTGGATTACCATCAACGCCCATCTGTTCGATATTGTTTACAGCGATGGGATTGAAACTGAGGCGCAGGTAAACCCCGAATTCAATCAGGCAGAGGCCATGGAAATTGCCGAATACTATGCTCGTGAAGTGGGCCGGATTCCTAAAGTTCTGCGGGTCGACGTGGATGCTCTCTGGATTCACCAGGGGAACGAGCCTTTCGGTGGTGGCAACAGCAGCATTCTGATCCACAGGGAACAGGGCGATGATTACATTTCGGGTGGATGGCTACACGAAATTCTCATGCACGAGGCTGCGCATACTTCGCTTGACACGGCATATTACGCAAACAGCGCCTGGACCGATGCACAGATGAGTGATCCGGAATACATATCTACCTATGCCAGAGACAATCCCAATCGGGAGGATGTGGCTGAAAGTTTTGTTCCCTATGTGGCAATCAGATATCACGCCGATCGAATCACGGCTGAGATGAAAAACACCATTGAAACAACAATGCCTGCAAGAATTGCTGTTTTTGATAGCCTTATTTCGAGTACCGATATGGGTCCGGTTGGCTCATCACAGGCTTTCAATGAAACTATGTATCTCATGACAAACTCGACAAGCAATAATGTCACCACTTTACACATTCTTAATTCGTCAAACGCAGAACAAAACTATTACGGTACGCTCTACAACGGAACCGGAGAGCAGCAAGGCAGTGCCGGTGTGAGTCTTTCAGCTACTGCTGTGCCAGCATCAGGCAGGCTGAAACTCAGCGCTTCAGATCTTGAAGGGCTTTTTGGTGTGACTGCATGGAGCGGCCCTGCAATGCTCGAGGTGGGATCTGATGGTGAGTTTCATCTTATGTCGAAACTTCAGAGCCCAAGTGGTTTTGTCAGTAATACGAATTGCGTCAGAGAACGTGAAATCCACAATATCGAAGGCGTAGAATCCGCCAATAAAACATTTGTTCGTTTGATCAATACCGGGACAACGGAGCTGGCAAATATCACAGCCACGCTGTATGACGAAAATGGTGTGGTAATTGGATCAGCCAACACAGAGATACTCGCGTCGCTTTCTGCCAAACAACAGTCCTGGTTGAATCGTGATCAAATAGCGAGCCTGTTTGAATCGTGGACTGGCGAAGCAACGTTGAAAGTTAATGGTGATAACTCCGATTTGAAGTTACTGAATCTGAACTTTGTTAACGATGAAACGTTTTTCAACTTTTCGTGCTATGAAGGCAGTTAACCCATCCATGCTGACTCAGCCACAAATCCTCAGCAGGCCTTTTGAAGCTATTTTTGTATTCCTGGAAAAACACGCTTTATTCTTCCTATTCTCAGTCGGGTCAGCCCCCCTAGCCCTTTACCAATAATCCGTCGAGCGTTCTGTATGTCGTCTCTTATGCCTTCTGGGGGATCATATACTTGGCATATAAGCCAGAATAGTGGTTTATTCTTCCTAACCACTTGACTTAGTTAGAGGTTGTTATTGCTAAAACCGTGTCCGAAGAAGCCTTGCATTTGCTCGATCACCTCTTCAACATCAGCGGAATCGCACAAGCCGCGTGATTGATAGTCAATAGCCTGGGTGTCAAGTAGCAGGTGAATAAGAGCCGTTTGAAAAAAGTGGAAGCCCCAATGAATTTGCTTGTCGCTTGCCTCAGGAACGCTACGTTTGAGTTCTTTGATATACGTCTCGCGGACGGCATCATACTTTTGGAATTGCGGCTTCAATTCCTTCAAGGAAGACTCGCTGGCGAGATGTGCCATGAGCCGGGTGTAGTTGTGCCAACCTGCTCCTTGACTCCAGTGAGCGGCCAAACAAGGCCTTATATAGGCTTCTATAATTGCTTCTAGTGGCAATGGTTCCTCACCATATTCTTCGAAGCAACGTTCAAGTGAGTTCAGCATGACCCTTCGATATTCTTCAGCTCGGCGATCTACCACAGCCTGAAAAACATCGCCTTTAGATCCAAAATGATAATGTGTTAAAGAAAAGCGGACACCCGATAATGCGCTTATACCTCTTAGCGACGTGCCGTGGAACCCATAATTTGAGAATAGCTCCTCGGCTGCATTGAGGATCTTTTTCTTGGTTTCAACAGATCGCTTTTGGTCTGGTTTGATTTTATTTCGAGCACTCGTTTCCATAAGCAAGATTATCCAATGAGGCAGTCTGTTTAGTGAATCGGGTATGTTTCTACTCGCGAAACAAGGCTCTGTTAATAAGTAGTAAGCTCATCCGACAAACCGGATCAAGCAGGTGCATTTTAAGCACAGCCTCATTGCCCTTGCGCAATAGCCTACCCCTTTGAATACAATGTTCACAATACTGTTTCTTACCACTATCTTTAAGCGCTGGGTGTTTAATATTAGGTTTCATTGCATTGGCGGACTAGGGTTTAGGCCCTCGGGTGATTTCCAGTTTTCGTGTTCGTTTTGCTGCAAGGAATAAAGAGACTTAAATAGCGACTTCATGCAGCCGGAGGGTGTTGACTTGACCTGTCTATTTATCGGTAATGTTTTTCCCGCTAATCAATGAAGCTTAACTGAGCTTTATCAACGGCTCGACCCAGTAATCAATGCGCCATTATTCGTGCCAGCCGCTAGCTAAAGGAACGAGTTTATATTGTTTTCATTAGCTGCCTATATTACTCGAGTGGGTTCCCAGCCTCAACGAATCCAACCTGGTTAAAGATCATTTTCTGTTTGTGTTTAAACAGATTTCGCGTTATCTTATAAATATTGGTCGATTGGCCAATATTAAGCCCAGAACCAATTAGTGAAAGATTAAGAAATTTTGCTTAGGTTGCCGTCGGTTCCAGTATTGCTGTGACTTCTCGGCTACAAGAAGAATTCTTTTAATGGAGTTGTAATTTGATGATCACCCGAGAACCAAAACTAATAACCAGGTTGTCACTAACGCTTGCATTAATTTGCATGTCATTGCCGAGTTGGTCGCAGATTATTGAAGAAGTCGTTGTGATTTCCAGCAAACAGGCTGCTGGTATCTCAACGCAAGACCTTCCGGCTTCGGTTGTTACGTTCAATGAAGCATCATTGAAACAAGCTTTTACCGTTGATTTGGTTGATGTTGGCAAAATGGTCGCTAATGCTGAATTAAATAACGTCGGCACCTATGCGAGTTATCCAAATTTCTTTATTCGTGGGATGGGGGTCAATGGATCAACTCGAACTAATGATCCAAAAGTGGGTGTATTCGTCGATGGCATCTACGTGGGTTATAACGCGGGAGCGCTATCTAGTACCTTTGATCTCGAGGCGGTAGAGGTACTCCGGGGGCCTCAGGGAACCCTGTTAGGCAGAAACGTAACGGGCGGTGCCGTTCTGGTGAGGTCAAAGCGCCCCGGTGACGAGTTTGGTTTTAATGTGGAGGCTGGCGCCGGGGATTACGGTTCCACTGAATTCAACGCCAGTATCGAAGGGCCCCTAAGTTCTAATGTCTTCGGAAAACTGGCCGTAATCAAAATGGATAGAGACGGATACTTCGAAGATAACAATCGTGGATCGATAGATCTCAATATATATCCTGCTGGCATGCCTGATACCGATACAGGAGATAAAGTGGGGATGGATCTGACGATCATAAGGCCCATGGTTCGATTCGATTTTTCAGAGAATTTTGAAGCAACATTAATAGCCGAGTTTCTCAAAAACGACGCGGGTAGTGCAAATTCACAAAATGTCGCACACAACTGCGCACCTATCCCAGGGGTGGATAATAGAGAGATTGTCTGCGGCGAAGGAAGCCGGTTTTTAGCACAGACTCGATGGGGCTATACGCCTCCGAGTGATAAATATGAAATCAACCATGATTTGATCGGTTATACAGAACTCGAGACCAATTCTTTAGTGCTTGATGCGACTTGGGACCTTAGCCACGGCGTTGTGACCGCTATCGTCGGTTATCGTGATGTGGAATACAACTCCAGCACAGACTTTGACGGGACACCGTTCACGATTTTTCACTTCAATGACAATAAAGAAGAGCAGGAACAGACCAGCATCGAAGTGAGGTATTCCTCGACCTTCTCCGATAGGGTCAATTTTGTCGTTGGGGTCAACAGCTTCGAGCAGGAATACTCGATTGGTGAGCGGCGAAACTTTTTTATCGCACTGAATGCTGCGACCTATTCAGAAACAGAGCACGAAACATTTGGTGTTTTTGGTGAGGCGAACTTCGCCGTCACGGAAGCGCTTAGTCTGACCCTTGGTGGACGCTGGACTAAAGAAGAGAAAAGTATCGATATCGGCGTGCTGGGCTCTTGTGAGCTCGACTTTTCCTCCTGCTCCAATAACACCTCTAATAAGAAAGATTGGACAGACTTTTCTCCAAAAGTTGCTGCTACCTACAGTTTTAATGACGACATGATGGCCTATGCTAGTTGGACAAGAGGGTTTGCTAGCGGTGTTTTCAATGCAAGGGCAGCTACGATTGATGCCGTTGGCCCAACGGATCCAGAGAAAGTGGATTCTGTTGAAGTAGGTTTTAAGACATCTTTCCTTGATGGCCGTGGTCTATTTAATATCACTTATTTTCAAGCCGACTACGAAGACTTGATCCTTTTTGTTAACAACCCCTGCGATGATTGCGGAGCAAGTCTAATCAATTTTAATGCAGGGGAAGCAGAAATCAGTGGATTCGAAGTAGAAGTTCAGTTGCAACCCATCGATGGGCTTCGGCTTGATGCGTCGGTAGGGACAGTAGACCCCGAGTTCACCAATATTAAATTTTTTGATGCCAATGCTGATGGAACCGTAGACGGCGAAGACAACAAGTTGGCTAGTCGTTGGGATTTTCAGAAGGTCGCTGAGTTGAGCTATAGCCTCGCAGCGTCTTACGAATTTGACGCAATGGGCGGGTCTATCTTGGGTCGGGTTGCCTATTCATGGCGTGATGATTATATGACTGACCTGTATAACAAGCCCTGGTTGCAGCAGGAATCTTTTGGCTTATTGGATGCCAGTCTGACTTTCAATACTGCTAACGAAAAGATTAGGTTGTCTGTCTATGGTAAGAACCTGACTGATGAAGAGTACTTTGACTATGCAGCTGATGTGGGTACTTTGGATTCCGCTCGTTGGGGTGGTACACCCAGAACATACGGAGTGAGAGTGGCATACAAATATTGAGATGGCCTAAAACGTTGTTCTGGGTTCAATAATCAAAGGGTCGGTTTGCCGACCCTTTCCTTTTTACGCCCCACTTCCTAGAAAAGGGCTCCTGATCTGCTTCGGTAGTGGCAGGCGGTATATTGATTATAACCTTCCCCTTTTTAGATGGCCGGTCCAGACTGATTGTTCTTGTGGTCGTCGCGTGAAGTGACCTAAATTACTGAACCATAAAGACTTCATTACGGCGCCTATTTTGACGCGATTGAGTCACTTAACTGAGCTTCTACCTCATGACTATGATCGACATCAAAACCCTACCGTTGCCTGAGTTGTTGCTTAGCCGCGCAGCCAAACATCCCGACCGAGATTGCATTGTTTTAGAAGGTGAACGTGTGACCTATGGAGAGCTTGAGGTGCGGTCGCGCCAGGTCGCTCTTTCGTTAGTTGCGCAAGGTGTTGAGCCTGGTGACCGGGTTGGCATCCTCATGGCTAACTGCGTAGATTTTGTTGCATCGATGTTTGGAATATCTCTGATCGGTGCAATTGCGGTGCTCTATAATTCCCGATTCAAAGCTCGCGAGATTGCGCACGTCACTGCGGATTCAGGTGTCAAGGCAATAATAACGAACGACGTCACCGAACAGCATACGAATTATATTGAGCTGTTGCGGCGCGCGATTCCAGAATTGGAAAAAAACAGGGGCGAGGAATTTGAGTCCGACCAAGACGTGTTTGCTCCCTTCGCTTCGGCACCTGCTTTGCGTGTCGTAATATCTTTGGGATCTACCATTGAACAAGGGTTCTTAGGCCGTGAGGCTTTTTATAAGCTCGGTGAAGCTTGCGCGCCAGGGGCAATAGAGCAACGCCGGTTAAAGATCGATGTCAATGATCAGGCCCTGATAATCTACACTTCAGGGACTACCGCCATGCCTAAGGGATGTCCCTTGACCCACATCGTATTGCAACATGCTGGAGTAGTAGGAGGGATTGAGCGCATGGGTTTGCAGCAGGGTGACATTATGTGGGGGCCGCTTCCGATGTTTCACACGGCATTTATCCAGCCGTTGACGGGTATTTTGTATGTGGGCGGCACTTATCTCTCAATGACTCACTTCGATGCTGAGGTCGCGCTCGAGATGATCCGGCGGGAAGGAGCGACCTTGATGTTTCCGGCATTCCCCACTATTACGATGCAGCTACTCAATCATGCCGCATATTCAGAGAGGAGCTTCTCTGCGGTTCGAGCAGTGCTTAACGTCGGTCCACCCGCGGAGCTACGTGCGATGCAGAAGCGTATGCCCCACACGGTTCAAATCACCGTGTTTGGTATGACAGAAACAGGTGGCTCGGCGGCGATGTGCGAACTAAAGGATACCCTTAAGCTGCGCAGCGACTGTTCTGGTCGTGCGCTCCCGGGTAATCAAATTGAGATTCGTGATCCGGACACCGGCATGGCTATCCAACCCGGCTCGATAGGTGAGATTGTGGTTCGTGGGCGCGGTGTGTTTGCGGGATACTTTAATGCGCCTCAGAAAACGGTGGAGTCATTTTATGAGGGTGGTTGGTTTCGCACCGGCGATCTTGGGAGTGTGGATGCTCAGGGACGCGTTACCTTCCGGGGGCGTTTGAAAGATATGCTCAAAGTGGGTGGGGAGAACGTGGCGGCTGCTGAGGTTGAAGGTTTTCTCGCTACACACCCTGCGGTAAATCTTGCCCAGGTTGTCGCGGTTCCCGATAAAAAGTATGGAGAGGTAGTGGGTGCTTTTGTAGAACTTGTACCGGGAGCGGTAGCAGATGAGCAGGAAATTATGGACTATTGCAAGGAAGAGATTGCCAGTTTCAAGGTGCCTCGCTATGTCCGCTTCATTAAGACATGGCCTATGGGTGCGACGAAGATATTGAAGTCAGAGTTGCAGGCGCGTCTCTGCGCAGAAGTTGTGGTCTTGTAGGCGATATGTAGCGTTTGACTTTGCGAAAAGTGTCATCGATGCTATGCGAGGGATTAAAGCCCCTTAAAACATCCAGGCTTTCGATGCGATCGGTTTCGACAACCGGTCGGTTGTCCATGTGGATTTCAGCAAGCACTATAAATGACCTTTCTTTGGGGAATGTGGTTCATACCTCTATAGGAAACTTTGTTTCGTTCATAAAACGTTGAATTACTTCTTTCGATCGACTTGGTTTAGGTCCTGCCTGCCTTGCTCCTGACCTGGGCCGAGCGGCTTAAGC
>JABGVY010000543.1 GCA_018645845.1 Gammaproteobacteria bacterium
AGGGCGCTAGATGGGCAATCTATCGCCGTTTTACTTGATGAAGACGAGGCCACGTCCCTCGAGCGCAGCAGCATTTTATACTGGTCCATCCCGACACCGGATGGGATGGAATACGCGGTCCGACAGGGGCCTTGGAAAATGATTCTCGATCCCAAAGGCCTGCCGCAATATCTCTTTAATCTTTCACGCGATCGTTACGAGGTGAACAATCTGCTACAGAATGAGGCAGACCGCGCCAAACAGCTAAAAGAAAAATTCGACATTTACCGCGCTAGCGTAGAAGGCTGAGACCCCAAAATTCAAATCATTTTTTTACTTGATCGTCAGTCCGCTGGGTAGCGTACGTGAAAAAAGTCAAGGCTCTCGTATGGCGACCGATGCAGCGTTGCCGCGACGAACGAACCAGATGACAAAATAGACGAACGGCGTGTCAATTAATGCGATAACTATTTTGAGGATATAGGTAGCAAAAATAAGTTGTATTAACTGTGCTGTAGGGATGATTCCAAAAAAAGCGATGCCATAGAAAATCGCTGTGTCTAGCAACTGGCTGGCGATGGTTGACCCGTTGTTCCTTAGCCACAGTTTGGCCTCGCCGGTGCGAGCCTTGATGTGGTGAAAAGCCCAGACATCAAAAGTCTGGCTGACCATGTAGCTCAGTAGAGAAGCCACCGTCACTCTTCCGGCAAAACTCATCACCGATTCGAACGACAGTTGGTTCGTATAGAGTTCGCTTGGTTCCCAGTGAATGCTGAACTGCGTGGCGAGCAGGACGATTGGGTAACAAAGGGCCGTCCCTACCACTGCGGCATGGGCGAATTTTTTTCCGTAAAGTTCGGACATGACATCGGTCAGTAGGAAGGTGCTGGAGTAAATTAGAATCGAACCTGAAATCGAGATGATGCCTAACTCAGGCACATTGATATCACCTAGTTTCTCAGAGATAAAAATGCTGGTTACCACGGAACCTGCAAGCAGGGGTGGTAATATGTTGGGGCCGAGGTAGCGTGCGCAGCAACAAAGTGCTGTGGCACTGACAACAGTAAGAAGAAGGGCAGATAGTTCGTACAAAAAAATCTCAAAACGAGCGACGGTTTTTGAGTGTAAACTATCTTTATGCCAACAAGCCAACAGACACAAAGTAAGTCGAACCTACGTCCCATAAGTACGCTAAACCTTTTGTCCAATCGGGAAATTCAAGGCCTGATGTCATCCAAGGAGGAAGTGCGAACGTTATTTCGTGAATGCGCACTTGCGATCCTGAATACCGGCAATGACGAGGACGATGTGAACCGGTTGCTCGCGCAACACGCCGATTTTCAGATAGAGGTTGTTCCCGAGGCGCGGGGTCCGCGTATAGCGGTGCTTAATGCCCCGGGGTCAGCATTTGTCGACGGCAATATGATCCGAGGCATCCAGGATCACTTGTTTTCGGTACTTCGAGATGTGGTTTATGTCAACCATGTCCTCTCCCGCGATGGCTTGTACGATTTAGAAACCAGTGCGGGAATTACGGAGGTCGTCTTTAGTATTCTTCGTAATGCGAATATCGTACAGCCAAAGTACCGTCCTGATTTAGTCGTGTGCTGGGGTGGGCATTCCATTGACCGCGTGGAGTATGACTATACGAAAGAGGTAGGCTACCAATTAGGCTTACGTGGGCTAAATATTGCGACCGGGTGCGGGTCTGGTGCCATGAAGGGGCCGATGAAAGGCGCTGCTATTGGTCACGCCAAACAACAGATAAGCCGCAGGCGATACATCGGCATTACAGAGCCCGGGATAATTGCAGCGGAGGCGCCGAATCCGATCGTGAATGAACTCGTGATTCTGCCGGATATTGAAAAACGTCTGGAAGCGTTCGTCCGAGTTGCTCACAGTATCATCGTGTTTCCAGGTGGCGCTGGTACGGCGGAAGAGGTGCTTTACCTGCTGAGCGTCCTAATGGACGAGCGTAACCGCGATATACCCTATTCATTTATCTTAGCGGCGCCAGTAGAAAGGAAAGACTACTTCGAATCACTAGACCGATTCATTCGCGCAACCCTTGGCGAAGCAGCCACCGACCATTATCAAATTATTGTTGGCGACCCCGAAGCGGTTGCGCAAGCAGCGAAGCAGGGCGTAGAACAGGTGCGTAGGCATAGAATGAAGAAACAGGATGCCTATAGTTTTAATTGGGATTTGGCGATTGACCATGAATCGCAGCGGCCGTTCATTCCAACCCATGAGCATATGGCTGCGCTCAACCTTACCAGGGACCAACCAGCCAATAGGCTTGCAGCCCAGTTGCGTTGTGCCTTTTCAGGCATTGTGGCGGGTAATGTTAAGGCGTTGGGTATACAGCTTATCAAAGAGCATGGGCCCTACAGATTAAATGGTGAAGCGTCGCTGATGGCCGAGTTGGATCTTCTTCTGAAGGCATTCATCAGCCAGAAACGAATGAAGATCAACGTCGAGGATTATGAGCCCTGCTGGGTATTGCACCAGGAATAGGTGAGAGGCCGAAAATGTTAAAAAGAAACGTGAATCTTTTGGTTTTGACACTCTTGGTGTTGCCTTTGTTGACCGTAGCTGAGCCGATTCCTATTAAGGTGGTGGTCGTTTCTATGTTTGAGTATGGGGAAGTAACAGGTGACCGGCCCGGCGAGTTCCAATTTTGGGTTGAGAGATTCCCAATGGAAAAGAGCCTTTCGTTTCCTGCAGGAGAGTTTGACCTTCGGCTCAGTGAACAGGGCGTCCTGGGTATATGTACTGGCGGAGGTATTGCCAATGCAACGGCGTCTGTGATGGCGCTGGGAATGGATGACCGATTTGATTTATCAAACGCCTACTGGTTAGTCGCAGGTATTGCGGGTGGCGATCCGGAAGATCTATCGTTGGGTTCCGCCGCCTGGGCGAAATTTGTTATCGATGGGGATCTCATGGTTGAGATTGACGCGAGGGAAATTCCAGAAGGCTGGCCCTATGGCATTATTCCGTTGGGTAGTGATAGGCCTGCGAAGGTGCAGTCAGACCTGTCTACCGGCTGGACGGTTGATACCATCAAGTTTTCGCTCAATGATTCCCTCGTGAATTGGGCTTACAGACTAACCAGGGATGTTGAAATCCCAGCAAGTGGGGGCGTGGCTCAGTTTCGAGCGCAGTTCGGTGACAATCCAAATGCTATGAAGCCTCCGTTTGTGACCATCGGTGATACCTTGTCCTCGAGTACATATTGGCATGGGCATCATTTCAATCATTGGGCGAATGATTGGGTAAAACTCTATTCATCGCAGCAGGGAAATTTCATGACCAGCAACATGGAGGACAGTGGAACGATGACCGCGCTTCATAGGCTCGCCCGCATCAACAAGGTCGACGCGAACAGAGTTCTGGTACTAAGAACCGCAAGTAATTTTACGGTGCCGCCTCCGGGCAAGACAGCAACATGGAGCGCTACTGCAGAATATCCCGATAAAGGGCGTGCGGCGCTGGAAGCAGCATACCGGGTTGGTAGTGTCGTCGTTAAGGCGCTGGTTGCTAACTGGGACCAGTACCAGAACGAGCTCCCCCGATAGATGTCTATCCGGTAAGCGTGAGAGCTGCTTTTTTGTGCTCGTTCATCACTTGCGCAAGGTCAATATCTACGAGTTGGTTTTCTCTTACGCGCCAACTGCCCGCTACCATCACTGCCTCTGCTTGGTGTGCGCCACACAGCATGAGTGCGGCGATCGGGTCGCCTGCTCCGCTAAACCTCAGTTCTTCAAGATTGAATAGGGCGATATCCGCCTGTTTCCCAACCGCTATTTCACCGATGTCCTGGCGATGGAATAATGCCGCGCCGCCGGCCGTACCCCAATGTAGAGCGTCCTCGTGGCTGACACTTGCCGAGCCATACTTTAATCTTTGGATCAGGAAAGCCTGCCTGATCTCCTGAATTAAATTCGAAGCATCATTGGATGCCGAGCCGTCTACTCCTATCCCTACTGCACACCCCGCCTTGATGAGTTCTTTAACAGGGCTGATTCCCGATGATAGGATCATGTTGGAGGAGGGACAGTGCGAAATAGCGACACCGGCGCTTCCTAGTCGTTTTATTTCCTGACTGTCAAAATGAATGCCGTGTGCCAGCCAGACATCGTTCGCTAACCAGCCGACCTGTTCAAGATAGTCTACTGGCCTGACGCCGAATTTCTCCATACAAAACTCATTCTCATCCAACGTTTCGCCAAGATGTGTGTGTAACAAGACCCCATGTTCTCGGGCCAGGATGGCGCTGTCTCTCATCAGCTCTGTTGTGACGGAAAATGGGGAGCAGGGCGCGAGCGCAATTTGTAACATTGCCCCTTCGTCTGTTTGATGGAATTGGCTGATCAGGCGTTCGCTATCTTTGAGTATTTCATCCGCGCTCTGGACTACATCGTTTGGTGGGAGACCACCCTCGGACTGACCCAGGCTCATGGATCCCCGTGTAAGAATGGCGCGCATACCTAATCTCTCAGTAACTTCGGCCTGAATGTCGATACCGTTTAGAGTTTTCTCTGAAAAGAC
>JABGVY010000347.1 GCA_018645845.1 Gammaproteobacteria bacterium
GCAATAGGCAAGATATCCGACATCTTTGCCCACCGCGGCATTACAACCAGCACGAAAGCAACTGGACTGCCAGCACTCCTCGATGCAACCATTGAAAAGATCAAGGAAGAACCTGCCAACACGCTAATATTTACTAACCTGGTTAACTTTGACCAGGATTTCGGGCATAGACGGGATCCTACCGGTTATGCAGATGCCCTCACCTATTTTGATCAGCGACTTGCGGATGTCACGGCCTGCATGACTAAAGAGGATTTGCTCATTATCACTGCCGACCATGGCTGCGACCCCACATGGATTGGATCAGATCACACTCGTGAATACATCCCGATACTAGCCTATCGCCACGGAATAGAATCAATCGACCTTGGCGCCCGACAGAGTTTTTCCGATATAGGCCAAACCCTTGCAGATTTTTTCGAACTGCCGCCCCTGGCACATGGTAAATCTTTTCTCGATCGCCTGTGACACCATACGTTGACGTTGGAAAGCAACGCGGCGACACTACAAGCTCTCAATTTGGATACTTATCTACATGCAGTGCAAGAGTCAAAAGTTCGATGTTGTCATCGTTGGAGCCGGATTCGCCGGAATGTATATGTTGCACAGACTCCGGAAACTGGGCCTGTCGACAGTTGTATTTGAGGCTGGAGACGATGTCGGCGGAACCTGGTACTGGAACAGGTATCCCGGCGCACGATGTGATGCTGAGAGCCTCGCCTACTCTTTCTCTTTCTCTTCTGAACTTGAACAGGAATGGGAGTGGTCCGAAAGATACGCACCACAACCGGAGATCCTGGAGTACGCGCGGCACGTCAGTCGTCGTTTCGACCTGCGCAAGGATATTCACTTCGAAACACGCGTGATGTCAGCTCACTACCAGGATGATTCGCTCAACTGGCAGTTGGAAACTGATAAGGGCGATAGCGTGGTTGCGAGCTTCTGTGTGATGGCAACCGGATGCCTGTCTGTCCCGCAACTCCCGGACATACCTGGCGTACAAAATTTTAAAGGTAATCTGTATCAGGCGAGTAAGTGGCCTCACGAACCGGTGAGTTTCAAAAACCAGAAAGTGGGCATCATCGGCACAGGTTCATCTGGTATTCAGGCGATTCCCGTGATCGCAGAGGAAGCCGAACATCTTACGGTGTTTCAACGCACGCCAAACTTTAGCGTTCCAGCCAAAAACGAGCCCCTTGATCAGAACTGGGTCGACGAATTTAAGAAAAATTACCGTGCCCACCGCGAAAACCACAAACATGCTATCGGCTCAGGTTTTGGCGACCTGAAGATAGAGCCTATAGATGAGCCGATGGAACCCATTCTGCGGAGCCAGTTGTCAGAGGACCAGGCGACCCAAATTCTTGAAGATGCCTGGGTAACGGGCGGTGCCAAATTCATGGGAGCGATCGGCGACCAACTGATGAACGAGGAAGCCAACCAATTCGCAAAGGAATTTGTTCACCGCAAAATCCATGAAACCGTAGCAGATAAGGACACGGCGAACCTGCTGTGCCCTACTAATCATCCGATTGGCACTCGGCGCATTTGCGTCGACATCGGCTACTACGAAACCTATAACAGGGAAAACGTCACCCTTGTGTCGGTAAAGGACAACCCCATCGAGGAGATCACCGAAAGTGGGGTCATGGTGAACGGCGAACTAACGGCGCTGGATACCCTTGTCCTGGCAACTGGTTTTGACGCGATGACAGGCGCACTACTGAATATGGATATTCGTGGCAAAGATGGTTTGGCGTTATCAGAAAAATGGCATGCTGGGCCAAGGTCTTACCTTGGTATCGCTGTCGCCGATTTCCCAAATCTGTTCACCATTACTGGGCCGGGTAGCCCATCTGTCCTAAGCAATATGATGGTATCGATTGAACAGCATGTCGACTGGATGATTGACTGTCTGGCGCACATGAAAGAGCAAGACCTGAAGGTATTCGAGGCACAATCACAGGCAGAGGACCAGTGGGTGAGCCACGTCAATGACGTCGCAAGCATGACCCTCTTTCCTAAAGGAGGTTCATGGTATCTGGGAGCCAACGTAAAAGGTAAGCCGCGCATTTTTATGCCATACGCGGCTGGCGTTGGCGTTTACCGGGAAGTATGTGATCAGGTAACCGCAAAAGGCTATGAAGGATTTACGTTTCATTAACGAAATGTCAGGGGGATAGCGTGGAATTAGATAATAAGGTTTGCGTCATTACAGGTGGTGCCAGCGGCATTGGTGCAGCAACAAGTCGAGCCTTTGCAGCCAAAGGCGCCAGGGTCGTTGTCACCGACATCAACATGGAAGGCGCCCGGCAAGTGGCAGAGGAAATTGGTGGGCATGCTATTACCTGCGACGTATCTGTGGAAGCCGAGGTGAATAACCTGGTCGCTGAAACCGAAGAGCAGCTTGGGCCCATTGACCTCTTCTTCAACAACGCCGCCGTTGCTACCGGAGGCAACCCTCTGAATACACCCATCGATGTCTGGCAGGACCAGTGGAATATCAATGTCATGGCCCATGTATACGCCGTACGAGCAGTGCTACCAGGAATGCTCGCACGTGGTCAGGGCTACCTTCTGCATACCGCATCTATGGCAGGCATTTTGACATCACAGGGAAATCTAACTTACGCGACAACTAAACATGCGGTTGTTGGCCTTGCTGAGTGGCTTTCGATTACCTATCACGACCAAGGCATTCGTGTTTCCCTTCTGGCGCCCCTGGGGGTGCGCACACCAATGCTGGGGGACCTCAGCTCACCATTTGCGGTATCTGCTGCAGGGCCTATCAAGGAACCGAAGGATGTAGCAGACATGGTTGTCTCGGGTATCCAGTCAGAATCCTTTCTTATCCTGACCGACCCGATTGCTCAAACATGGATGGAGAGGAAGACCAACGATCCCGAAAGATGGCTGGCAGGAATGCGAAGGTTACAGGCGAAAATGAATAGGCAGCCAAACGCCTGACAAAATGACACCTGAACTCAAAGACAAATGCTATTGCCCTATGATCTGGAATAGTGGCAAGCTTTATTCAGACAAACTCCATATCAACTTTTAGGTTTGAGAGGTAATCAATGAGCAACATCACACCACCACCGGTAGGTAAATTTGCAAATCCAGATGCAACAGTGGTTGATGATCCAAGGCTTGATCCAAGAATCAAAACAGTATTGGCCATGGTAGATTCATTCGCACCGGGTCTTGATACGCCGGCGTTGAATATAGACTACGAGACGTGCCTGGAATATGCCAATGAGTTCGAGCGAGTAGCAGCGCTATCTCACCCTGACCTACTGGCTAACATGCCTGAGTTTACAAACGTTAACAGCAGTACGGAAGTCATTCAGGGCGTCGACGGTAACGATATTAATCTGTTCATTCACCGACCAGCAAATATGGACGGTCCCTTGCCCTGTATCGTGCATATTCACGGTGGCGGCATGGTGATCATGACCGCCGAGGACCCCAACTATATTCTTTGGCGAAACAGTCTTGCAGATGCCGGAGTCGTAGTTGTCGGTGTGGAGTATAGAAATGGTGGAGGAAGACTAGGTCCACATCCGTTTCCGGCGGGACTGAATGATTGTGCTAGCGCCGTAAAATGGGTTGACCAGAACAGGTCATCTCTAAATATTTCAAACATCGTCATATCAGGGGAATCCGGCGGTGGCAATCTATCACTCGCGACAACCCTCCAGGCGAAGCAGGACGGCTGGCTTGATGTCATTGACGGGGTGTACGCAATGTGCCCCTATATTTCAGGTGTATACGCCAACCCTCCAGTAGAACTCCCATCACTGTTCGAGAACGATGGCTATATGCTGGACATGAACACGATGTCAGCCTTAGTCACGGTCTATGATCCCTCAGGAGAGAACCTAGAAAACCCGCTGGCATGGCCGTACTGCGCTACAACGGAAGAACTGGCCGGTCTTCCACCACATGTCATATCGGTTAACGAATTAGATCCACTGCGTGACGAAGGCCTGGCCTACTACCGAAAACTATTAGCCGCAGGTGTCCCAACCATCGGTAGAACTGCACACGGAACGCCCCATGGCGGTGATGCGGGATTCCCCGATCAGGCACCCGAAGTTTATGCGGATGCCGTCAGAGCAGTTACCGGGTTTGCAGGTTCACTGTAGCGCCAATCTGCCGGATTAGTTGGCAGTTGCCGTGATAAAGGCAGCAGCAACCATGTTCAGCCCGTTACTGATGATAACCGCCTTGTCTCGAGCCTCGATATTGCCCTCTCCACAGATAGTCTCAATTGGTCGGGTGAGACAGATAGTCTCGACGGAACCTGAATATGAATAAAGGAACTGACTTAATTTGGTCTTCGCTATATTCCACAATTTCTAGGCTCTTCGTGTACCCTTAGGCCAAGAGCGCCCTGGCATGTATCGCGGGGCACCAGAACCAGATGAATGAACCCGAGGTAAAGACCCATGTCAGCAGCAGAAACCACCGATGTTGAGGCACGCAAGAAACGTGATAACACACGCTTGCGAAAAATCGCTATAAAACACGCAGCTATTGTCCTTGCGTCATTTACGCTATGGGGAACTGCGGACTCTTGGGCGGCTCAGAGTGGTCTTTTTCTAGCCGAAATAGTGAGCCTAATTAACGCCATTTTTGCCGGAGTAATCCTCGCGTACATACTCCATGAATGGGGACATTTCGCTGGCGCCAGAGTTTCCGGCGCAGTTTCACCTGTAGCCAAGGAACCTGTTTCATTCTTTATGTTCAATTTCAAAGATGAACTCAACACCCGTGGACAGTTTCTTTCCATGAGTATTGGCGGTCCTTTGGCAAACTGGGGCTTGTTCGTGCTGATATTCATGCTTCTACCGCTAAACACCTGGTCCCAGGCTATGTTACTGGCGACAACTTTCGCGATTGCGGTCAGTGTGTCTGTATTTGAATTCCCCGTCATCAACTCAGTCATGTACGGCGAAAAACCGACGGAAACGATTAGCAAGCGTCAGCGTGAGTCCGGTAACACGCCGCGTACGGTCGGCATCATTGCCGGTGCCGTTCTATGGCTACTGGCTATTTAGCCCGGTTTACAACTGATGATATTCCTTTGCAGCGATGCACTGCCACCTGCGGAATGCTAGAGAAGTATTTGAAGGACCTTCGATTCCACGACGATGGCGACGTTGCTTGGGCCGATATAGCTGGTGAAAGCTCCAGAGAGGAAAGCAGCCGATCTGCGCGAGACGAATTAGGGCCGGAGCACCAGCCGCGCGGACACTTCTCCAGGTAAATCACGACGATCAATGGTGATTTGTTGCACTACGATGCCCTGGCCCGATTCCAGCCGCTCCAGCCACAACATTAGCCTGGTAAACGCAACTGCATCAAACCAGACACTCACAGCGTCACTGCCCTCAGGCTGAAGTCTGCTCGGTTTGATGCCGACGCTTCGGGCGGATTTTGATACCGAACTGAGCAGGGATTGGCCTGTGGCCTTTCCGGTACTCTGCTTTTCCGAGACGCTTCTTGCCTGCGATTCCGTGGACTTAAGATAGGTTAACAACTTCAGATAGCGATCATGGTCAATCTGGGCTTCAAGGGCATAATTGTTGACCGGAGCCCAGACACCTAAGTAAAGCACAACCCCAGCAAGAAATATTGAGAGTGACACTACCGCCACCCGCTCACGCTTTTCCAACTCGTGGTAGTGTTTCATCAACTCATGAAGATAGTCTTTCATGAGCCAACTCCGCGGGAACGAATCTTGATGCTCCCTCGAACAGTTCCAGCATCCTGATTAATAGTGCCTATCTCTGCCTCAAGCCCCTCGCTAGTTAGTTGCTGAGTAAAGTCGACCAATTTTTCACTACGCTCACCAATCACCTGCAGGATAAGGTCACCACGGCTTTCGTTAAAATTGACATTGCTGAGTGTCAGCCCAGCCTCTGACAATCCACGACTCGAAACCGCGAACAAGCTGATGAACTCATTGGTGCTTGAATCCGAGCGACCAAGATGTGCTTTCCATCTTCTGCGTAAATCTCTGACGTTCCGGTCTTTGGGAAAAACCGATGCATATAAGGCGTCGGCCTCCGCTTTATATTCACTCGCCTTTCTGTCGAAATACCAAACCTGAGCGGCTAATGCCGAAACATGCACCGCTACAGCCATTACCGCAAGCACTGCTACCGATCGCCAGACCACTTGAGCGTTGGAAACTGCTGCTTCAACTTTGAATTCACCCTGCAGCAAGTTGTTCTCTGTGCCAGAAAATTCACAGCAGAGTAGGTGGAACCCTGACTCATTGACCAATCGCTGACTTAAGGCTTCACCACTCGCTTCAAGCTCGCTCAACTGCATTCGGGCGGCGTCAATATCCAATTCACTACCTGACACATTAATTGGCAAATCCCTTGGCCCAGCCGAAAGCGCAAGCGTTAGCCCTGCCCTCGAGGTCGTCATACCCGTTCCATCTGGCCACCGGATATGAGCACGATCATCGTCGATAACAACAGAGATTCCACTATCGCAGGAAAGAAGGTTTGCTTCAGAGGTCATAAAGCTAATTTCAACGTCCAGCGCTTCGAGCCTGTCCAACCAACCTCGTATTCGTGATCGCTCAACAACAGCAACCTGAACCTGGTCATTAATGTTGCGTGAGCCAAGCGAAAAAAAACACTCTTCCACGTCCATTGCCAATTGCTCTTCAATGGCATAAGGCACCGCCTGCACGATCTGGCGATATTGCTTCGATGGAATATTCGCGATGGTGAGCAGGACTTCTTCACCGGGCGCAACAAACACTGCGCGTCCGTCAAATTTTTCCTCGAAACGCTCATTGAACTGACTGGCAGAACCAAACCCTTCTGTTTTCTTCCGACCGGAGGAGTCGAATATTAACCACTCAAAGTCATCACCCCTGAATTTTAGAAATAAGGTATCAGCCATCCGTGTCCTCCTCTGTGACTTGTTGGGGGCGGAAGTTCTTTGAGAAGTCGCGATAGATAACCCGGATAGTTCCATCCACGGCATTTCGATGAAGAATACTCGTCAAGTAACTAAACCGTTCCTGATATCGAGCGATCGTTCGAACTTCGAAAAAAGATGATTGTACACTAAGTCCATCACTAACTACGCGGGCGCCCGCCAGTTCTGGTAATTGAAGAAATGCCTGAACAGTCTCAAAACCTCCCTCCTGTTCCTCCCGTCTCTGCACCAACACCCCCGCAGCTTCGAACGACAACTCAGGTGCAAGCGCTTGCAGGATGTAGGGCGACGCGGTGTTGATATTAACCTCTGTTCGCGCCTCCGGTAGCGCGCTAAAAAACGGCATGACCTGCTGTAATACTTCAGGCTCCAACCCAAGCAATCCCAACTCGGAAACATCCTGCATTATCGTATTGCCAGCCCTGTACGGCGGCTCGTAAACAAGATAATCAAAGTCTTCAGCACCAGCGGGGCGCGCACTGGTATCTTCGTCAATCCAGTCCTGTACCCTATCGGACAGAAGTGGATCAGCGCCCACCGCGGTAAGCAGGTTCACCAGCCTTTGTCGCGCGACCTGCACAAGTCTGTTTTCACTGGACAATGAATTAACATTGAACAAACTCTGCAGATCGGTGATCTGCAAATTCACCTCACCCTCTTCAAACAGAAAATGTAATTCAGGGCTCGCCCAGGTTTCAGTCAGATAATCCCGGTTTTCCCCCGCGGCGTGGTCTTCCTGAAGTATCTGGCGGGCAAGCTCCTCACCCCCCAGAGCATATTGGCTGGCCTGGGCACGGCTTAGAAAGCCACGCGTGATATGAATAGAACCCTGCTGTTCCTGTACCATCGCGACGGCCATCACCGTCGCGATCGCAACGACTAGCAGAACCGTCACCAGCGCGACGCCGGACTGTTTAGCGTTCATCTTGCTCATCCGGGTTAGCCGGGCTATTGTCGCCTGTGTCTCGGGATCCACCATCTGACACCGCCAAATAGGGCTCTACCATCTGAAACAAACGATAGCTTTCTCCGAGCGCGTTAGTACTAATGACGACCTCCATTGCAAGGGGAGCCGCCACCTGCTCCTCCTCCAATACAAAATCCCTATCTATTGCCGGCTCGTCTCCTGAAAACCCCGTCACCCGAAAATCCGTCACGCCTTCCAGTAGAATCTGGGAAACCGGTTCAGAATCCTCTGCTCGATCGAGTACTTTCCAAAAGTGACGAGTCAGGGTCTCCTCTTCAAAATCAAGGCTGTAAGCTACCCGTTGTAACCTGCTTCTCTGCCGACCCGCAGGGTTACGCCAACCTCTACGGGTAAATTCAATAATGTAGTCTTCATTTTCAAAATCGATGGTCGGCCGCACTTCGCCGTACTCATCTCTCACCGTACGAGGAGCAAACTGGTTAAAGTCACGCTGGATAATCGAGTAAGCAAGATTCAGCCCGGTAAAGGCGTCTGAACTGGACCGAACCCTCTCATGACTGTCGGCAACCACTTGCAACATCTGGTAAGCACCCAGTCCAAGCGTCGCGAAGATCGACATAGAGACCAGCAGCTCTAAAAGCGTAAAGCCCCGGCTTTTCTGCCTCATTTGTTTTATCACGAGTATTTTTTCATCAATACCGGCCCAGAAAACCGACCAATCTGGCCCTGGCGTCTTCCTGGTTTTCCCTATAGACGGTAATTACGATTCGCCGTACATAATCGTTCTCAGTCGCCTCTACCGTCGTCTCAACATCCCAGGAAGTGTGACCCAATTCCACGACCTCGCGAGACGTGCCACTGCTTGGATAGTTATCATCCGTACGGGGCAGCATTCGCAAACTGGTCATTTCATTCTCAGCCAACCACCAGGCTATGGTGCGATCCTCAATCATTCCAGACTGCCTGAGGCTTGTGGTTGTGTTTTTTACCAATGCTACTGACACCACCGAGAACACCACCAGAGCGACCATCACTTCAATCAGGGTGAATCCCAGTCGTCGTTTCATTGCTCGTCCCACACAAACTCGCCGTAACCCTCTGACATCAACGTTCTTGAAGCCCTCTGTAACTTGGATTGTAAAATGAGGCGAAAGGGTGTGTTTTCACCACTGGACAAGATGAGTATCGGTGGTAAGTTCTCACCTAAAAAACTAAACCCCTTGCTGTCGGCCTCAATGACCAGTCTTAGTTCATCAGGTAGTAACCTCACCTGGAAGGGGCTTTCAGCATCTTTCCAACTCTGGCTACCATCATCAAACTTCAGAAACTTGTAACCGTCATCGGTGAGACGAAACCCGAACTCTGTAGAATCCAGGATCGCCTCCTGGCGAGCCATGTTAAACAAGAGTTGAAGACGACGTGTTTCCGTCTCGAAGTCCGCGTTTCGGGAAAAAGTGGGCAGTCTCGCAATTGTAACGCCAGCCAAGATTGTGACGATCAGCAAGACCACCAGTATCTCGATAAGGGTGAAACCTTTAAATATGGGCCGCGCCTTCATCGCTAACCTTAATCGCTAAGATGGCATTCGCAGATGTTAAAGCTCGGACAGGAGAATGTCAGCATCGACACCTTCACCGCCTTCCTCCCGGTCTGCACCGAAGCTGTATACATCAATGGACCGGCCTTCGTTAAAGTATAGGTAAGGTTCGCCCCAGGGATCTTCCGGCACATTGCCCAGATACCCTTCTTCGCTCCAGTTCCTTGGCTCGGGAAACCCGGAAGGTTCGGTTACCAGTGCCTCCAGCCCCTGGTCAGAAGATGGGTAAAAACCGTTATCCAGACGATAATATTCAAGCGCGTTGCCGATCTGTTGTACACCCAACTTTGCCGCGGCAGCTCTGGCCTCGTCAGGACGACCGATGACATTAGGAACGATGAGTGCGGATAACACACCCAAAATAACCACCACGACCATTATCTCGATCAAGGTAAACCCTTGGACTGATGCTTTCATGGCTCTTGTACACTCCCTAAAACTGACTTCCAAATAAGTTCGATGAAACGCGGCCGGATTAGTTAAACGACCAGTTGGTTCAGATTAATGATCGGCAATAGTATAGCCATTACAATGGTAAATACCGCGCCGCCCATGACGATTAACATCAGGGGGCCAAACAGGCTAAGCAACAGGCTCATTAACAAATCCGCATCCTGTTGCTGGTTTCTGGCAACTCTTGCGAGCATGTCATCCAACTCCCCGCTTGATTCGCCTGATGCAACCATATGCAACATCATCGGCGGGAAATTACCGCTTTGCTCCAGCGAACCGGACAAACTGCTCCCTTCGCTGACACGAATAGTTGCCTCGGTTACTTTTAAACGAAGCCAGGTATTAGAAAGCACCTCGCCCGCAATTTTCATGGCATCCACCAGAGGAACCCCACTCGCAGAAAGAATACTCAATGTGCTGGCGAACTGCGCGGTATTGGTGCCGCGAGACAACTTCCCCAGGAGCGGCATGGCCAGAATACGGCGATCATACCCGAGCAGGGCAGCGGGCACCTGCAGCACTCGACGAATGCTAAAGACCATCACAAGCAGCATGACAACAATCAGCAATCCGTGAGCAACGATAAAATCACTTGTCGAAATCACCGCGATCGTCAGCCACGGCAGTTGCTGCTCGGATTCCGCAAAAACCTTCACAATGTCAGGCACAACATAACCAAGCAAACCCGCAAGAATCATGATCGTGAGCACAAACAGGATAATCGGATATACCAGGGCCTGCTTAACCTTTGACGAAGACTCATGTTGCGTTTCGGTAAATTCGGCCAGCCGGTTCAATACCAGGTCAAGGTGACCTGCAGATTCCCCGGCCGCCACTGTTGCTCTATGAAGGTTTGGAAACGCCCGCGGGTACTCACCCAATGCATTGGCCAGAGAAAAACCCTCCATGACCTTTGCCCTAACAGTTAACATCATGCTCTGAATCGCGGGCTTTTCACTCTGTTTGGAAACTGCCAGTAGTGCTTCCTCTATCGGCAGTCCTGCGCCTATTAAGGTTGCCAGTTGACGTGTCACCAGCGCCCTTTCGCTCACAGACAAGGTGGGCTTAAGCAGCTCTGCCAGGAACCCGAAGTTGTCGGTGGATTCTTTCTTTCGAGTCGGATTGACCCCAAGAGGCGTTAGCCCTTTATCGCGAAGCAACTGCCTGACTTGACGGACACTGTCAGCTTCAAGGACACCTTTTTGCTCCTTGCCCTGATCGTTTAACGCCTTGTATTCAAATGCCGCCACCTAGCTGGTTCCCGTTCTGAAAGCCCAATTCTGGGCCATAAAAATCCGACGTTGCGGCTTGACCCGCAAACCTATTCTTCCATTGTAATTCGAAGTACTTCATCGACTGTCGTGAGCCCTTCCAGCACCCGCGCCCTGCCATCATCCCGGATGCTTGTTGCTCGTCCTCTCACATACTGCTCCATATCAAGCTCTGAAGCACCACTGTGAATCATACGTCTGAGATCATCATCCACTGACACAACCTCATAGATGCCCATTCTTCCGCGATAACCTTCGTTAGCGCACGCTTCGCATCCGGATACCCGGTATATCGTCGGTGGGTTGGAAGGCTCCGCCTTCAGAAAATTGCACTCATATTCATCGGCCAAGTGGGCTTCACGACAGTGTGTACAAAGCACACGCACCAATCGCTGGGCAACCAGACCAATCAAGGAATTACTCAGCAAATAAGGCTGGACGCCCATGTTAGCGAGCCGGGTTACTGCACCGATGGCGGTGTTTGTGTGCAGCGTAGATAGGACCAGGTGCCCGGTCAGGCTCGCCTGGACTGAGATATCTGCGGTTTCAAAATCGCGAATCTCACCCACCATAACCACATCGGGGTCCTGCCTCAAAATCGCCCTCAGGCCCTTGGCGAAAGTCATATCTGCCTTGGCATTTACCTGAGTCTGCCCTATTCCCTCAATGTCATACTCGATTGGATCTTCCACCGTCAGGATATTGCGACTTTGATCGTTGAGTTGGTCAAGGCAGGCATATAGCGTAGTAGATTTTCCGGAACCCGTAGGACCGGTTACCAGTAATATGCCGTGGGGCCTCTGCACCAGCGATGACATGGCTTCGTTGTCACGCAGGCTCATGCCTAGATGCGAGAGATCGCGCATGCCTTCGTGCTTATCCAACAACCGCATTACGACCCGTTCACCATTACTGGCAGGTATAGTGGACACCCTGACATCAACCTCCTTGCCGCCAATCCGAATGGATATTCGACCATCCTGGGGAAGTCTTTTCTCAGCGATATCAAGCTTCGCCATCACTTTGATTCGGGAAACCAGTAGCGGCGCAAGCGCACGGCGGGGGCTGACTATTTCCCGCAGGACTCCATCAACCCGGAAGCGGACCACCAACCGTGTTTCATAGGTTTCTATATGGATATCTGATGCCGCCAGTTTGACAGCCTCGCCAAGCAAACTGTTGATCAGCTTGATGATAGGAGCATCATCTTCCTGCTCGAGTAGATCCCCGGTTTCGGGAATCGATTCCGCAAGACTCGACAGGTCTACTTCGTCACCCAAGTCCTCGATCATCTGCATCGCTGCACCCGAATCGTTCTGGTAGGTTTCCGAGAGGTAGCGATCGAACATTGCCTGGTCAACAAGACGCGGCATGACTGCGCGCTGACAGACCCGTCTGACTTCCGCGAGAATACCTGCGGTCACCCCTTCTCGAAAGACAAGATCCACCGCTCCCGCATCTGTAGCACTGGGAACAACGATAACCCCATGTCTTTTGGCAAAACCAAAGGGTAATACTTTTATAGCTGAGAGATCATTCATGACAGGGGACCACTTTATCCGGTATTTACAAACGACTAAAAGTCGCGGATTTTATTTTGCAGGCGAATGCGCATCATCCTATTGTACTCTGACAACGGGGCCATTTACCTCAGTCGCCTTATCCTTGCGAAGTTTAACTCGAACAGGCACCTCAACCCTGATCGATCCGATCACACTATAATCCTTGGTTATTTTCATTGGCTATTCAATTCAGTTCCGTGATATTATCGCACGTAAACCAACATCATAGTCCTCACTAAAATTCTGATAAACAAGGATCAGAAACATGAAACTTAGCGACATTGACCTAAACCTGTTTGTCGTATTTGACGCTATCTATACTGAAGGAAACCTGACCAGGGCTGGTGAAATAATCGGCATTACCCAGCCAGCCGTTTCAAACTCTTTATCACGGTTAAGAAACCTGTTTGATGACCCACTGTTTGTGCGGACCGCAGAAGGCATGGTGCCTACTCCGGTTGCGCAAAACATTATTGGATCAGTTAGGCAGGCGTTGGGCCTGATACGCTGTAGCGTCCAGGAAAGCCAATCTTTTGATGCGAAAGTCTCGGACAAGCGTTTTCGAGTCAGTATGACTGACCTGAATCAGGCTATTGTCTTGCCTAACCTGTTTAACCGGATAAAAGAGATGGCCCCCGGCGTATCAGTAGATTGTTATCAGGTACATCGCCGTGACATGAATATTGAACTCGCATCCGGAAACCTGGACCTGGCGATCGACATTCCATTGACCCCAGACCCTCAGATAAAACAGACCGCACTCTTTTCACATCCTTATGTCTGCGTCATCAACAAGGAAAATGAGTTAGTCGGCGAAAAACTCGACGTAGAGACCTACCTTAATCTGCGACACATTCATATCTCTACCAGACGTGGTGGACTAGGTCATGTTGACCTTACACTGGGCAAAATGGGTAAAAAGCGAAACATCGCCCTGCGCACCCAGCATTACCTGTCAACGCCAAACCTAGTTGCTAATACCAATTTTGCATTAACGGTTCCAAAAAGTTTCGCAGAGGTCCTGGTTGCTGGTTTTTCAACCCGTTATCTGGATTTACCCTTCGACGTGCCCAACCTGGAGTCATTCCTCTACTGGCACGAAAGCACGGACCGTGACCAGGCTAACATCTGGATGCGCAAACTCATCGTTGACGGCTATAGAGACTAGACGTATACAAATAACGAGGTAGAATCTCACCCGACATGAATTTTATCGGTTCTCATATTCTTTCAGTGTCACAGTTCCAGCGTGGCGATATCGAGACCGTGTTTAATGTCGCTGACAAGATGATCCCCTACGCTAACCGAGATCGTGTCACGCGAGTGCTTGAGGGGGCGATATTAGGCAATATGTTCTTTGAACCCAGCACTCGTACCCGAGTCAGTTTCGGCTGCGCCTGGAATCTCCTGGGTGGTGAAGTTCGTGAAACCACTGAGGTCAAAGCATCAGCTATCGCCAAGGGTGAATCTTTCTATGATACCGCCCGGGTTCTCTCAGGTTACAGCGATATAATCGTCATGCGCCACCAAACGGAAGGCTCCGTCGAGGAGTTTTCCGCCGCGAGTCGGGTCCCTGTTATTAATGGTGGGGACGGCTCCAACGAACACCCAAGCCAGGCCCTTCTGGATCTCTACACCATACGAAAAGAAATGGAAGGCAGAGGCAAGACAGTTGACGATCTGCGTATCGCACTGATCGGTGACTTACGCTACGGGCGTGCGGTTCACAGTCTCTGCAAATTACTATCGCTGTACGAGAACATTCATTTCACGCTGATCAGTCCTGCCGAATTGCGATTGCCGGAGACTTACGTCGAAAGCATCAAGGCATCGGGTCATGTCGTTGTGGAATCCGAAGATCTGCAGGCAGGGATTGCACACGCTGATATTCTGTACGTCACCAGGACCCAGGAAGAGCGCTTTCCCACCCAGAGAGAAGCCGACAAGTACAAGGGACTTTTCCGCCTTAACCAGACCATCTATACGGAAAACTGCGAACCCAATACCGTTATCATGCACCCGCTGCCAAGAGATAGTCGTGGTGACGCGCGCGAGTTGGACGATGACCTGAATGAAAATCCCAACCTTGCCATATTCAGGCAAACGGATAACGGCGTCGTCATCAGAATGGCCCTGTTTGCTCTGATTCTTGATGTAGTGGGCCAGGTGGAGAAATCTGCCAGGGACGTGAACTGGTATACCGCAGGTCGCTTCAGATAGCAGTTAATCGTTTTAAAAAGCAGTGAAACCCGAAATGACCTGCCTTATTGAATTCTAAAGTTCGTCAGCCAGTTAACATCATCCGCACGAAACGGCTCGAGAAGACCCAGGACTTTGGCACCTTCTTCAATTAACGTCTCGCCGGTTTTCCTGGCCTCAAAATTGATCCTGACAACGGGTTCTGTCTTTGATTGCCGAAGCGAAAACCTCCAGTCACCAGGCATCACAAAACTCAGGCCGTCGAAATGATCCACATCACAGGCTTTGTCGCCGAAGACCTTAAGCATTCTGGCAAACGCGATATCTACATCGGACAGTGACATGGTGATCTCTGGTGTACAGTAGATCTCGTCCCGCCGCTCCCGGATTAACGCCTGAATCGACTCTCCTTTTTGGTCGAGCAACTTGAGCACGGTCAACCATGCGAACATCCCCGAATCACAACCAAAGAAATCACCGAAATAATGGTGCGAAGAAAGCTCTCCACCATAGACCGCCCCGTGCTGGTGCATTTTCTGTTTCATGAATGCGTGACCGGTCTCAGCGGGAACTGCCTTGCCTCCACCGCGACTGATCATATCCAACGTGTTCCAGCAAAGCTTGGTATCAAAAACAATCGCACCACCGGGCTTTCGTGAGAGGAAGTGATCAACAAGAAGACCCATCAGGTAATAAGTCGGGATCAACTCACCCGAGCCATCAAAACAAACACACCGATCACAATCACCATCCCACGCAACCCCCAGGGAAAAATTCGAACCACTCATAAATCCGCGCATCTCCTTTGCCAGGCCGGGGTTAACAGGATCTGCGCCCTGATCAGGTATGGGTCCTGGGGATTTTCTAAACCAGGTGACCGGAAGCTCAAAATCTGTCGCGACCAGTTCCGCCATGGTTGCCGCCGTACCGTTGAGGCCATTAAGAGCGACCTGACCGCCGCGAAGGTTTTCAGGCGAAAAATTTCGTCGTAAAAACTCCAGATAACGAGCGTGATAATCAACCCGCGATACGGATCCCCTGGCAACGCCATGTCGATAATCGCCTAACATCAGTTGTTTCAGGGCCGATAGACCGGAGTCATGACTAATCGCCTGACCGTTTTTCAGAACACATTTCAGACCATTGTAGTTTGCCGGGTTATGACTCGCAGTCACGACAATAGCAGCGTCGATCTCTGGCATACCCGAGGCAAAGTACCCGAGCTCTGTTGGACAAAGACCTAAATCGACGACATCAATACCGATCGATGCCAAGGTCTCATTCAACGCATTCTGTAGCGATTCGCTGGAAATTCGCATGTCACGACCAGTCGCAACCTTACCGGTCAAATCAAAATGCCCAACGAGGGCATGCGCGAAATCCACGACGAACTGCTCGTTGACCTCGTCCGGGTAGGTGCCACGAACGTCGCCCTGGCGGAACGCCTCGAGTTGATCATTCATATTGCACGATTTCCTGACACAGCTGGGTTGTCGTCATTGATGAAGCACATGAAGCACATGAAGCACATGAAGCATAAATCACCTTTATCCGCCGGGCTATATTAGCTGACAGCTAGCAACTATCAACTCATGGATTGGTTCATGGATTGGCTCATGGTTATGGCTCAAGGATTGGCTCATGGTTATGGCTGTGTTTAGGGTTATGAGTAACGACCGTGCCGGCATGATAACTGCCCTTGCATCAGGATTGCCCACCCGAGGGTAGGACAAGATGACACCGGCGCCTGTTTTGCTTATTCTCAACGCCTATATTAGTACTCTAAGAGAACCCAAATGATCTACAACAGCATACTGGATACCATTGGCAACACTCCTGTCGTAAAACTTAATAGTATTGCGCCTGCCAACCACACAATCTTCGTCAAGGTGGAATCCTTCAATCCGCTGGCTTCCGTTAAAGACAGACTAGCCATTGCCATTATCGAGGACGCAGAACGTCGTGGGACACTGACGCCAGGTCAGACAGTAGTAGAAGCCACCTCCGGTAACACAGGCATCGCGTTGGCGATGGTTTGCGCGGCAAAGGGCTATCCCTTCGTGGCCACCATGGCGGATTCCTTTTCTATTGAACGCCGCAAAATTATGAAGGCTCTGGGAGCCAAAGTCGTCCTTACACCTGCAGCGGAAAGAGGCTCAGGGATGGTTAAAAAGGCAGAAGAGCTCGCCGAAAAACATGGCTGGTTCCTCGCCCGACAGTTTGAAAACCAAGCAAACCCCGCTTACCACAGAAACACCACAGGGCCTGAAATACTCCGCGATTTCGCAGGCAAACCGCTCGATTACTTTGTCAGTGGTTGGGGCACCGGAGGCACTATTACAGGCACAGGTGAGGCAATTAAAATGGCGAGGTCTGACACAAAAATCATTGCCGCAGAGCCCGAAAACGCAGCAATGCTTTCGGGTAACGAATGGTCGCCGCACAAGATCCAGGGCTGGACGCCCGATTTCATCCCTGGTGTTCTTAACAAAGATATCGCTGACGAAATCGTTCAAGTCGGCGACGATGCGTCAATAGCCAATGCGCTCAGACTCGCGAGCGAGGAAGGTATTTTTGTCGGCGTGTCCGCTGGTGCTACGCTAACCGCAGCGCTAACCGTCGCTGAGAACGCACCAGAAAACAGCACGTTTCTTGTTATGCTTCCTGACACGGGAGAACGATATCTGTCTACGCCACTATTCGCTGGCATCAGCGAAGATTCTGATGAGGATACTCTCTAGAAACCTGTTCCCCAGCGCCACGTTAATGCATCTTTCTAGACGCCCATAAAAAAGCCCCGACCTGCGGGGCTTTTTTCAACCGGAGTCTCAATCTACATCGATTGCGCTCTACAACATCGAGTCCAGTTCAGGGACAGCTTTAAACAGGTCAGCGACCAGGCCGTAGTCAGCCACCTGGAAAATCGGCGCGTCCTCGTCCTTGTTAATCGCAACAATGACCTTGCTGTCCTTCATCCCTGCAAGGTGCTGAATAGCACCGCTGATGCCAACAGCAATGTACAGATCAGGCGCAACAATTTTACCTGTTTGACCAACTTGCATATCATTAGGAACAAAACCGGCGTCAACTGCTGCACGCGATGCACCCATTGCTGCACCAAGCTTGTCAGCGACAGATTCCAGCAGTGCGAAATTCTCGCCGTTCTGCATACCACGGCCACCGGAAATGATAATCGAAGCAGCTGTTAGCTCAGGTCTCTCAAGTTTCACGATTTCATCACGGTCCCACGTCGTAAGTCCTGTGTCGGTGGCAATATCAATAGCCTCAACCGACGCACTACCACCTTCGGCAGCAACTGGATCAAAAGCGGTACCACGAACAGTCAGGACCTTGATTGAGTCACTCGATTGAACTGTTGCGATAGCATTACCCGCATAGATGGGACGTTCAAAAGTATCTTCACTAACAACGCCTGAAATATCTGAAATCTGCGCTACATCAAGCAGGGCAGCAACTCGTGGCATGAAGTTCTTACCTGACGTCGTTGTCGCGGTCAGGATATGTGAGTAGTTAGAGCCTAGCTCGACTACAAGCATTGCAACATTTTCTGCCAGTGCATGTGCGTAAACGGCATTATCCGCAACCAGCACCTTGCTGACACCAGCGATCTTTGATGCCGCCTCTCCAGCTGCAGCACAATTTTCGCCCGCTACCAGCACTTCAATCTCACCACCGATAGCGGCAGCCGCAGCAACCGTCACCAGCGTTGGCGCCTTGATTGTTTCGTTATCGTGGTCTGCTACTACTAAAATGCTCATGAGATCACCTTCGCTTCGTTCTTAAGTTTGTCGACCAGTTCTTCAACTGTCTCAACGATAATACCGGCCTGACGTTCTGCTGGTGGCATTACCTTTAATGTTGTAATTCTTGGCGCTACTTCGACACCGAGATCTGCAGGTGTATAAGTATCAATTGGCTTTTTCTTTGCCTTCATGATGTTAGGCAAAGAGGCATATCGCGGTTCATTCAGTCTCAGGTCGGTGGTGACAATGGCGGGCAGTTTCACCGTGATTGTTTCAAGTCCACCGTCGATCTCACGGGTCACCGTCGCAGAGCCATCGCCAATAGCTAGATCCGAGGCGAAAGTCGCCTGCGACAAGCCAGCCAACGCCGCAATCATTTGTCCAGTTTGACTATTATCGTCATCGATCGCCTGTTTACCCGTAATCACCAATCCAGGCTGTTCTTTCTCGATCAGGACCTTCATGAGTTTAGCGATCGCTAACGGCTGCATGACCTCATCGGTTTCCACCAGGATCCCACGATCTGCGCCAAGCGCAAGAGCAGTTCTAATCTGCTCTTGGCACGCGCTTGTACCGATCGATACAACTACTACTTCCTCTGCGGTGCCAGCTTCCTTAAGACGTACAGCCTCTTCGATCGCAATTTCATCAAAGGGGTTAACGGACATCTTTACATTATTCAGGTCAACGCCGGAGTGGTCGGATAACACACGCACATTAACGTTGTAGTCGACAACACGCTTGACAGTTACAAGAACTTTCATTTAATTCCTCTATTCGCGTAATAATTGATTGGGCCCGGTGAGAATTCCCGGGTGCCTGAACGGTCAGATTTGAAAAGCGCGTATTCTGCCGGTTAATGCCGCTATAATCAATAGTTTGCACATGCACAGTTTTGACTAATTTTCTATAAAATCAGTACTTTAACGATTGAACTCTTAAAGAAAAAATCGCACTTAAGTTTCTTTAGTGCCCTTCTTTCCCTACAATAGCCGTTTCTCGATTCAACCTACTTTTTAAGGAGACACCAACATGGAAAGAGAATCCATGGAATTCGACATGGTCGTTATTGGCGGTGGGCCTGCAGGGCTCGCCACAGCGATCCGTTTTTCCCAACTCGCTTCTCAAGCAGGTGACGAATTCACGGTTTGTCTCGTGGAAAAGGGTTCTGAAATTGGCGCGCATATTCTTTCCGGCGCCGTCATTGAACCCAGAGCATTGAATGAACTATTTCCCGACTGGAAAGAAAAAGGCGCACCACTCAACAATCCTGTAACCGAAGACGATGTTTACTACCTGATTGATGAAAAGCAAGGCATGAGAATGCCGGGCATCGCTATTCCACCAGCGCTGCACAACCCAACTGAAAGTCATGCCACAAGCCTCGGCAACCTTTGTCGCTGGCTCGGTGAACAAGCAGAAGAACTAGGCATCATGCTATTCCCCGGCTTCGCTGCCAGTGAAGTTCTCTACAATGAGGACGGCTCTATTAAAGGCGTAGCCACCGGTGATATGGGTATCAGCGCATCAGGTGAACAGAAAGGTAATTTCCAGGCCGGTTACGAGCTGCATGCCAAATACACGGTATTCGCAGAGGGTTGTCGCGGCCACCTGGGTAAACAGGTGATCGAGCGGTTTGACCTGCAGGCAGATTCAGATACGCAGCACTATGGTATTGGCTTTAAAGAAATCTGGGAGATCGAGCCAGACAAACATGTACCGGGAAAGGTCATGCACACTGTTGGGTGGCCCCTTGGTCATTTCCCCGGGCAGACCCTTGGCGGATCCTATGTTTACCACCTTGAAAATAATCAGGTAGCCCTGGGGCTTATTATCGACCTGGGATACAGCAACCCTCACCTCAGTCCCTTTGATGAATTCCAACGATTCAAGCAACATAAATTTATCAGGCAATTCCTGGAAGGTGGGAAAAGAGTCTCCTATGGCGCTCGGGCAGTAGTCAAAGGAGGTCACCAGGCACTTCCCAAACTGATCATGCCAGGAGGATTGCTGGTCGGTGATGACGCTGGATTTCTAAATAACCTGAAACAGAAGGGGTCACACACTGCCATGAAATCAGGCATGCTAGCTGCAGAGGCTGTGTATGCCTCCGTAAAAGGCGGCTCGACTGGCGGTGAAGAACTGGAGGGTTACGTAACGGCCTATAAGGGTTCCTGGTTGTATGAAGAGCTTTATACCGCTCGAAATATCATGCCACTACAGCACAGGCTCGGGTTATTTATGGGGGCCGCTGCGGCATGGGTTGACCAGTACATCTTCCGCGGAAGGTTACCTTTCACGCTCAAGGACCCCACCCCGGATCACGCTCGATTGAAACTGGCCTCTAAATCCAGAAAACCCGATTATCCGAAACCCGATGGGATCCTGTCCTTCGACAAATTATCGTCGGTGTTCCTGACTGCGACTAATCATGAAGAAGATCAGCCATGCCACTTACAATTGAAGGATCCCAGCATTCCCATTCTCAGCAACCTGCCGCTCTTCGATGAACCTGCGCAGCGCTATTGCCCTGCCGGTGTCTACGAAGTGATGGAAGAAGAAGACGGATCAAAGCGATTCCAGATCAATGCCCAGAACTGTATTCACTGCAAGACCTGCGACATCAAGGACCCTGCACAGAACATCAATTGGGTTGTACCGGAAGGTAGTGGCGGACCGAACTACGGCAACATGTAGTCAGTAACACCTAATAGGGCGAGTAATTGCTCTGCCCTCGGTTTGTCCCGATTGCCACCCAGCAACAAAACCTGTCCTACCTGCTCGTCAAACTGTTTGACGAGCAGATAGTTCACCTTGTCGAATCTCAGGTGACAGTGCTCCACCATATCCATTCGTTTCTCAAATGTGCCACGAACCCCTGGTAAACTGGCCATAACGTCATGATGGTCTGTCAACATCGCAATTGGCCACCGGTGTTCATCGAGATCGATTTCATGAGAGCGCAAATGGCCCAATCCGGGTTGAATCTCACCACCGCGTTCAGCATCAAGGTCTCGCAGGTATTCCTCAAGGTCACTTTCTCTCAGGAAATATCCCCCGAGGAACCGAGCTTCTATGTACATAAGAGAGTAGAGATACCAATATCCCTGAAACTTACCGATTGGTATTTCCCAACCGCAGGAAGACACAACCCCTCTTTGCCAGCTCAAGACCTCTTCACGGGAAATTTCATTCGCCAGAAGAGCCCTGATAACTCTCTGCAGATCTTTCTGGCGCGGCATCTTGATAAGTAACATAGGTTCAAACTGGAAGCATTGGAAAGAAGTTTTCATGACTCCATACACCCAGCCACTCGCCATCTAATGTGAGATGTTTACCGGAGACCATCAGATCGGCTAATTGGTAGTAAACATTCCTGTTCAGCCGGCCTTCCATGCCATCTCGAATCACAACATAGGGAATCCACTCTTCTCCATCCTGAATGATTCTGAGCGGGTGCTCATCATCAACAGGAACAACCTCCCCCATGTCCGTTGTCACCTGCAGACAAGTAGACATGTCCTCTCCGACCACATTCATCAAGACTACCTGGAAGGGAACGTCCTCTACTGTGATGCGGCATTTTTCAACCGGCGTTACCAGGTAATAGTCATCACCATCACGTCGAAGCACAGAAGCAAACAACCGGACGAGTCTCGGCCGCTTGATGGGCGAACCAAAATAATTCCATACGCCATCACGAGAAATCACCAGGTCTATGTCCCTCTCGACGTCAGGATGCCAAAGGTGAACAGGAGGATGCTCACTATCCTGGACCTTACTCAGCTCGGACATAAGAGAATAAGGTAACTCTGGACTGCTCATACTTCTAAAACTCCAGCATGCCTTCTGACACAACAAATTTAACCACTTCCGACAAACCATCAAGACTCTTCAGGTTGGTAAACAGGAATGGCTTGTCTCCGCGCATCTTCCTTGCATCCCTGTCCATTACGCCAAGGTCAGCACCAACCAGCGGCGCCAGATCAGTTTTGTTAATAATCAGCAAGTCAGATTTAGTAATGCCAGGCCCCCCTTTCCTCGGTATCTTGTCCCCTGCTGAAACATCGATGACATAGAGCGTCAAGTCGGATAACTCAGGACTGAATGTTGCGGCAAGGTTGTCACCCCCGCTTTCGATCATAATCATGTCCAACTGCGGGAACTTTCTTTGCAGGTCATCAACCGCATTCAGATTCATGGAAGCATCCTCGCGAATCGCAGTGTGAGGACAGCCTCCTGTTTCGACCCCTACAATTCGGTCCGCCGTTAACGCTTCGTGCTTCAATAAAAACTCGGCATCTTCTCGTGTATAGATATCATTAGTGATGACCGCGATATCAAACCGGTCCTTCATATCCATGCACAGTGATTGAACAAGTGCAGTTTTGCCCGAGCCAACCGGCCCGCCCACGCCAAGTCGCAGGGGTGGTTTATTTTGTTTAGTTGTCATTGTGACCTCATTCAGGAACGATACATTCTTGCTTCCAGCACTTCATGCTGGGAAGACATAATAGCCAGCGCTGGCATTGACTGACCGAAATGCCACTGGTCTGGAGGACCCACAGCTTCCGCAATTTGCTGCGCCTTTAGCACCCGCTCACTAATAAGCTCAATCAGTTTACTGAGTACTATCTGGGCATCTGACTGTCCCAGGGGAATTGACTTGGTGGCCACTGCGATCTGGTTTTCGAACCAGCTGAACGATAGACCCGTCGCCAGGTCCCCGGCAGGGATCCCCCAGCGGCTTCCCGCGATCGCAAACTGGACCACATAGCTGGGTTGGGGGATATCTATGACATCTACACCCAGTGTCGAGAGCAATCGGTACAACGACCTGCCCATTTCGACATCCTCAAGCAGCAACTCACGGGATTCGCGACTTGCCGCCAGGTATTCATTCAACCCTTTTAGCAATTTCAAATCAAAACGTCCGCATGCGTCGTAAGCCAAGAACAGAGCAGGCAGATCCAGTTGACTGATGCCATGGTTGAAAATTCCGGATATCCATTCCCCTGCAGATTGTGCATCTACCACAGTCTTCTGGTGAATCGCTGACTCCAGTCCCTGCGAATAAGCATACGCACCAACGGGCAGTGCCTGCGAACAAAGCTGCAGGAGCCTGGGTAAACTACTCATGGCCGTGTTCGTGATATGCGCCATGCTCCGGCTGAAAGGCGACAACGTCATGAGACACCTGTGCGCCCAGGCCGGTCACCATGTCATCCAGCACATGATCTGGCTGAAACATCAAACGATCTGGCAGCAACTGGAGCGACAAGTGCCGATTCCCAAGATGGTAGGCAACTCGCATCAATAACTGTACAGAATCTGCAGTCACCACCGACACCGGCTCCGGCTCCGCCTGGACAAGGTAAAAGCAACCCTTCGCATCTTTTAATGCATTACCATGGTGAAGGGACTCACCCCGGCCCAAAAACCAGGCTAGCTCACATCCCTTATCCGTTGCTGCCTTTCCGCGACTTCTTGATCGGTCAGCAAAATTGAGGCTAATGGTATCGGTCCATTGTTGCCCGTCGACATGATCAATTTTCTCAAAGCATTCAATTCGCATGAAGGATCTGCCTAGAAGAGGGAATACCGTTGCGCAAGCGGCAGTACCTCGGCCGGTTCACATGTTAATAGCTGGCCATCAGCACGAACTTCATAGGTCTCGGGATCAACCTCCATCTCTGGCAAATAGCTATTGAGAATCATGTCGTGCTTGGTGACCTGTCGACAACCTTCTACCGGGAGCATTCGTTTCGACAACCTTAGCTGGGCCGCAATTTCAGTTTCCATAAAGGCCTGGCTCACAAAAGTTACGCAGGTGTCTTCACGAGCCCGGCCGGAAGCGCCAAACATTGGCCTGTAGTGGACTGGTTGCGGTGTGGGTATAGAGGCATTAGGGTCGCCCATTGGAGCTGCTGCAATCATGCCGCCTTTAATAATCATCGCCGGCTTAATACCAAAGAAAGCGGGTTTCCACAGTACCAGGTCCGCCAGTTTCCCAGCTTCGACGGAACCCACTTCATGGCTGATACCGTGAGCGATAGCCGGGTTAATCGTGTACTTGGCAATATATCGCCTCGCACGAAAGTTATCGGCGGTAGTGTCTTCCCCCAGGGCTCCGCGCTGCACTTTCATCTTGTGCGCCGTCTGCCATGTTCGGCAAATGACTTCACCAACGCGACCCATCGCCTGGGAGTCCGAGGCGATCATGGAAAAAGCACCCAGGTCGTGAAGGATGTCTTCAGCGGCAATAGTTTCACGACGAATACGTGAATCTGCAAACGCGACATCTTCAGGAATATTTGAATCAAGATGATGGCATACCATGAGCATGTCCAGATGTTCATCCACAGTATTA
>JABGVY010000320.1 GCA_018645845.1 Gammaproteobacteria bacterium
AATGTATGAGTCAGCGTTCCAGAACCATCATCTTCATACAGCGCAAATACTGTTGACCCATGACGATTTGCGGTCACGCCAGAGATATTTGAATGCCCGGAGCACTTTTTGGCAGTTGCTCGACCTGGGCGTGGTGCCCGTTGTTAACGAGAACGACACGGTTGTCACCGATGAAATAAAATTTGGGGATAACGACACCCTGGCAGCACTTGTGGCCAATCTTATTGGCGCAGAAACATTGCTGCTGTTAACAGATCAGCCGGGGCTGATGACGGCTGATCCCGAGCAGGAACCTGGCGCAGAACTGGTTATGACGATGCCAGCGGCTGACAGGGCGTTGGATGATATGGCGGGCGAAGGATCGGCTCTTGGTCGTGGAGGCATGATCACTAAAATTCAGGCGGCAAGGATTGCGGCGAGGAGTGGCGCCAGCACTATTATCGCCTCTGGGCGAGAGCCAAGTGTCATCTCTCGAATTTCCCGGTCTGAGAAAGTAGGTACTTTATTGACTGCCGCTGATGAATCCATGGTCGCGCGTAAACAGTGGCTGGCGACATTGCCTGTCAGGGGCACGCTGCTGCTGGACGATAAGGCCTGTGAAGCCCTGACTGCAGACGGTCGGTCTTTGCTGGCGGTGGGTGTAACACAAGCGCGCGGTGACTATACGCGGGGTGAAATGGTGAGCTGCGTATCAGCCAGCGGGCAGGAAGTTGCCCGCGGTATGGTCAACTACGGCGCTGCTGATGTTCAGAGGATCTGCGGAATTTCCAGCGACCGTATAGAATCGGTGTTGGGTTTTGTGGTGGAAGAGGAACTCATCCACCGTGACAACCTGGTATTGAGCTAGGCGAATTACGCCTTAAGCGCTTTTACCCGCGCGTTGAGGCGAGATTTATGACGAGCGGCTTTGTTTTTCTGGATAATTCCGTGTGTAACGGCGCGGTCGATCACAGGTACGGCGCTAACGTAGGCCGCATTTGCAGATTCATAGTCCCCGGCGTCGACGGCAGCAAGGGTTTTCTTGATTGCTGTTCTGAAGGTCGATCGCTGACTCGCATTATGCCTGCGACGGGATTCGTTTTGTCGTGCTCGTTTCTTGGATTGAGCTGAGTTTGCCACTAGGTAGTTACCTGGTCTGGAAAAAAGTAGGCGCGGACTATGGCGATTTACCTCAGAATTGTCAATCAGTTTTCCGCGCCGTTTTGTACGGTGCTGTGAGATGATTTAGCCTCAAAGGCAGTAAATTAACAATGGAACAACCCAACAACTCATTGTCAGGCAAGCTGCTCCGGTCCAGTTTCGTCGTTTCTCTGATGACAATGCTCTCCAGGATCTTCGGATTGGCGAGGGACATGGTCATTGCCTATTTCTTTGGTGCAGCGGCAGGTGCTGATGCATTCTTCCTGGCGTTCAGGATACCCAATTTTTTTCGTCGGCTGTTTGCCGAGGGTGCTTTCGCGCAAGCCTTTGTCCCTGTATTGACCGAATATAAGGAAAACCGGACCCGCGAAGAAGTCAGGGCCTTGATAGGCAAGTCAGCGGGTTCCCTGGGCGCAGTCCTTGCGCTTCTAACGCTTGCCGGGGTTCTTGGTGCGGCGGTAGTTATCGGCGTGTTTGCACCCGGCTTTGTGTACCACGGGGACACGGCAAAGTTTGACCTGGCGACCGATATGTTGCGCCTCACGTTCCCCTATCTGTTCTTGATCTCGATGACCGCGCTGTCAGGTGCCGTGCTGAATACCTACGACAAGTTTGCTGTGCCCTCGTTTACCCCGGTTCTGCTAAACATTTCCCTGATTGCCAGTGCCGTTCTTTTAAGGCCCTACCTTGACGCTCCCGTGATGGCTTTGGCTTGGGGTGTTTTGGTTGCGGGTGTTGCGCAACTCACCTTCCAGCTCCCTTTCCTGGCCAGAGAGAACCTGTTGCCGTTGCCATCTGTCGATTTTAAGGACCCAGGCGTAAAAAGAATTGGTTGGCTGATGCTGCCGGCTGTATTTGGGGCATCCGTTAGCCAGATCAATTTGCTGGTGGATACATTGCTGGCATCTTTTCTAGAAACGGGCAGTTTGTCATGGCTTTACTACTCGGACCGTTTACTGGAGTTGCCACTGGCGTTATTCGGTATCACCATTGCTACAGTGATATTGCCGGGCCTTTCCCGTGAACATACCACCGAATCAGGTGAAGCCTTTTCCGGGACTTTGAACTGGGCGCTCAGGCTGGTGCTACTCTTTGGAGTCCCGGCGACAGTGGCGCTCGTCTACCTGGCAGAACCACTGATTGCAGCGCTGTTCTACAGCGGAGAACTGACGGTCCGTGATGTCGCCATGTCAAGTTACAGCCTTGCTGCCTATGGGGTTGGGCTTCTCGGACACATGATGGTAAAAGTACTGGCGCCCGGTTATTTCGCCAGGCAGGATACTCGCACACCGGTAAGGTATGGGATATACGCACTGGTCGCCAATATAGTACTGAACTTTGCCCTGGTCTGGCAGTTCAAGCATGTTGGCCTTGCCATGGCGACGAGTATTTCCGCCTTTCTTAATGCGGGTTTACTGCTGACCGGGCTTCTCAGGGCCGATGTGCTTCGTTTTTCAGCAGGATGGAAGTCATTTCTTTTGCAGGTTGCGATCTCCAGCATGGTCATGCTGCTGGTGCTCTACCTTATTCTTCCAGACATGGCCTACTGGATCAGTGAGGGTTTTATCTCGAGAATGGTCACTATTGTTTTAATCTGCTTCGCTGGTGCTGTAAGTTATGCGGCAGTACTGCTCTGTACGGGATTCAGGTATCAACAGTTGATTCGCTAATGGAAGTTATTCGAGGACTACTCAACGTCAGGGAAAAACATCGCGGCGCAATCGTCACGATAGGTAACTTCGATGGTGTTCACAAAGGGCACCAGTCGATATTGAAAGAAGTCAGGGACAGGGCAGACAAACTAAATGTACCTGCCATGTTGATTTGTTTTGAGCCACAGCCAAAAGAGTTTTTCGATTTATACGATGCCCCCGCGAGGCTGACCCGGTTTCGAGAGAAGGTCGACCTGCTCTCTGATCTGGGTATTGACTACGTCTATTGCGTTAAGTTTGATGAGAAAGCCAGGACCATGAGCGCTGAGGAGTTTGTCAGGATACTGATCGAGGAAATTGGTATTTCAGGGCTCTTTGTGGGTGATGACTTTCATTTTGGGTTTGATCGAAGTGGCGATTTCAAATATTTGCAGGATGTTGGAAAGTCCCATCATTTTGATGTCATCAATATGTATACAATCTCTCATGACAATGAACGCGTCAGCAGTACCCGGATCAGGGAAAGCCTCGCCCAGGGTCATTTTGAGCTGGCGGAGGGTCTGCTCGGTTATGCTTATTCTATATCCGGCAAAGTCATTTATGGGCGCCAGATAGGAAGAACGCTGGGTGTTCCCACCGCGAATATTCAGCTAAACCGCTATGTTGCTCCAATCACAGGGGTTTTTGCGGTTGAAATGTTGTTTGATGGTCAGGCCTTTCCCGGAGTTGCGAATGTGGGGGTTCGCCCGACCATTGATGACCACACCCTAAAACCTATTCTGGAGGTGCATCTGTTCGATTTTTCTGATGATATCTATGGTAAGAGGGCAAAGGTAGTCTTCCGGCAAAAGATCCGCGACGAAAAGAAATTTGCAGGGATAGAGGCGTTAAAAGAAGCCATTATGAACGATATTAAAGACGCTAAAGTCTTCTTTGGAGGCGCATGACAGTTTGGTACTACTTTGCTATCAGTGCAGTGTTGTTGGTTGTGGATCAACTGACAAAAAACCACATGTCTGATCTTCTGCCGTTGTGCGTCCCTGGTTATTGCCAGTCAATTGAGATTCTACCGGTTTTTAAACTCACGGTTTTACACAACACCGGCGCAGCGTTCAGTTTCCTGGCCGACGCGGGTGGCTGGCAAAGAATTTTCCTGGTGGTTGTCTCTCTGGGCGTAAGCCTTTTTATTGGCGGATGGTTATATCGTATTTGTAGGGAGCAGTTGTTGTTGGCTTATGCCTTGGCGTTTATTCTGGGCGGTGCACTGGGTAATCTGATCGATAGGGCGCTCCAGGGTTATGTGGTCGACTTTCTGGTTTTTCATTACGAGACCTATTATTTTCCAGCCTTTAATATTGCAGACACGGCCATAAGCATAGGTGCAGGATTGTTGATTATTGATATGTTCAGGCAGGGTAAACGGACGCATACAAATGAATAATGTCCCGATTGGGCCTGGAACCAGGGTAACTTTGATCTTCAAGCTTGCGCTTTCCGCAGGCGATGTTATTGATTCTACCGGCGATGAATCAGCGACCTTTGAAGTGGGTGATGGCAGTCTGCTGCCGGGATTTGAGTCTGCCATGTATGGCCTGAAGGCCGGCGATTCCGCGGAACTGCCAATTGCCGCGGAACACGGGTTTGGCCTTCCTAACGAAGAAAACGTCCATATGATGAAAAGGACACTTTTTGCGGTGTCAGAAGAACTGGTAGAAGGTTTGGTGGTTTCTTTCTCAGATGGTGAAGGGGGTGAACGCCCTGGGGTAGTCAATCGGTTGTTCGATGAGTTGGTTGAGGTGGACTTTAACCACCCACTTGCTGGTCAGGACCTGTTGTTCAGTGTTCAGATTAAGCAGGTTGAGCAGATCTCTGATGAGATCCTGCGGATGTAATTGCAGGAGTGAATCTGAGTACGCATAATGCTAGAACAAGAGCGTCGAGGTGAGTGATGAAGATGAAAGGGTTTTCCCTGATCGAATTGATGATTGCTCTGGCAATTATTGGGGTGATTAGTTCAATAGCCTACCCCAGCTACCAGACCTACATACAGGATACCTATTATGCACAAGCCCGGGTAGACACGAAGGTCTGCGCACAGGCGCTTGGGCGTTTTTACGCGAATGGCTTTACCTACGTGGGCGGCGCAGCGCAATGTACACTCTGGTCACCCGCCAGCGGTACCGAGGCCGCCAGTCAGTACACCTTGACGGTTCCTACTGCTACAGCGACTGACTACACCGTTGTCGCGACCCCAGTCAGTGGTGCCTGCGATGGTAGGTGTTACTCGGAGCAAGCAGACGGGACAGAATCGGTCTTCTAGAAGCCTGACCATCCGTCGCCGGAATGTTCCCGCTCATCGGGGTCAGGAACCCATGCCGTGCCAGTTCGATAGAATTCTCGAGTCCTGAATTGTACCGGGTATTAGCTAATGGTAGGTGTATGAGCCGTTCCGAAGGTTTCACTATGGTAGAGATGCTGTTCGTTATCGTGATTGTCGGTATCGGCATGTCTATTGCTGTGCCCAGTTTTCAGGGGATGCTAGAAAGAAACCGGCTGGCAACTCAAGCTAATGATTTAACGATGGCCATAAACCTGGCCAGGTCCGAGGCAAGCAGAATTGGCAATATTGTCACCCTGCAGGCCCTGGATGATACTGCCGGGAATGAGTTCGGTCTCGGATACTGCATCATCACTGGCAGTCCGGGAGACTGCATCAATGACGAAGATAATGGCAATACAGTAATCAGGCGCTATCCGGCCCTGACTGGTGAAGCGACGCTTGCGGGCGTAGATGACGCCCCAAACAGCGGCGACTGGGATTCACCGCGTACCTCGATTCAATTCAATGGCCGGGGAGGG
>JABGVY010000547.1 GCA_018645845.1 Gammaproteobacteria bacterium
AGCCGACCTTTGCCTAGGAGAAGAGGGTGCCATTAGCCAACTGGTCGCTGAAATTGTCAAACAGGACCTGCAGCGCCGCGGCAGCCAAAAAATAGAAGAGCTGATTAACGACAACCTACCGGACGAGTACAAAGACATCACAACCGATCTATTCAAAAATCTGTTCAATAGAAAATGACCGGCTTCGCCGAACATTTGCTCGATTGGTTCGATCAACACGGGCGCAAAACACTTCCCTGGCAAGCCAACAAGACACCTTATCGCGTTTGGATTTCCGAGATCATGCTGCAGCAGACTCAGGTAGCCACCGTGATCCCTTACTACCACAAATTCCTGGGTCAATTTCCTTCTGTCGATGCACTTGCTGCGGCAACTGAAGACGAGGTTCTGCATCTTTGGACCGGCCTTGGCTACTATGCGCGCGCACGAAATCTACACGCCACCGCGATAAAAGTGATGGCGGACCATAACGGCGAGTTCCCAGCCACTGTCAATGAACTGATGACATTACCGGGCATCGGCCGCTCCACCGCCGGCGCCATCGCTGCTATTTGTCACGGCACACACGCGGCAATCCTTGATGGCAATGTGAAAAGAGTACTGGCACGGTACTTCGCCATCGGGGGATGGCCCGGAAAGTCCCAGACTCAGGCCCTATTGTGGGACAAAGCAGAATCGCTGACTCCCAACAATCGCATCGCTGATTACACACAAGCAATCATGGATCTGGGCGCCACCGTCTGCACGCGCTCCTCGCCTGATTGTCCTGAATGTCCCTTTTTCAAAAGTTGCCACGCCAGGATCAACGGCACCATTGGCCAGTACCCAGGCAAGAAACCAAAAAAAACAATGCCCGTGAAAAGTACCGTGATGCTGATCGTAGAGCTCAACGGCGAAGTGCTGCTACAAAAGCGCCCTTCGAAAGGACTCTGGGGCGGACTGTGGAGTTTCCCTGAATGCGTATCTGTTGAAACAATTGATTCTCTGCTCCAATCATTAAAGCTTGAGGAACTGGAACGAACACGATTGCCTGAATTCAGGCACACGTTTACCCACTATCATCTGGATATAGAGCCGGTTCGGGTCTCTATTCGCAAAACCAACCGTATTGCGGAACCCGGCGTGGAAATCTGGTTCGACGTAACGGCGCCCCATCCTATTGGACTCACAAAGCCTGTCACGAAAATATTGGCTGAACTGCCCGCAAGCAGGGCCAGGTAAGATTTAGGGCTATTTTTCGTTGCTTCAATAATCCGATAAACTGCGCCTCCCTGAGATTGAGAATTGACATGACACGCACAGTACTATGCACTAGATTAAAAGAAGAACTCCCAGGCATGGACGCATTGCCATTCCCAGGTCCCAGGGGTCAAGAGATCTTCGAGACCGTCTCTGACAAAGCCTGGAAGGAATGGTCAGACCTGCAAACCATGCTGATCAATGAAAAGCACCTCAACATGATGGATAAGAAAGCCCGAAAATACCTCAACGAACAAAGAGATATATTTCTGAACGGCGGTGAGGTCGATCGGGCAGAAGGGTACGTTCCAAAAGCCTGAACGAGGAACCCGCTAATTTTCTGTCACTTAACCCTCTGAAAAGCGCGATTTACTTGACTCCGGTGACCTCTTTCGCTTTAATCACGCCCTTCTCCGCCGCGGTCATTTTAAACCTAGCGAAGAATGCCAAAATATCTACTTCACATTGGCCGGATAGCTCAGTCGGTAGAGCAGGGGATTGAAAATCCCCGTGTCGGTGGTTCGATTCCACCTCCGGCCACCATTCTCTTTTCGTCGCTTCGCGTCGAAAATCAGACAGATCCCGCATAAATAGTGGCGGCAGCATTTTCCAACTGAAAATTGCGAGAGCCCCCTCCAAGCATTACCAATTTTCAGCACCTAAAAATCAGGGCAGAAAAGTCGTAATAACCCCATGGCCTACCATCGAGGCCACGCAACCTGCACAGACGTAATAGTCCATCTCTATCAGCAGCTATGTTCACCGTAGTACACCCACAACTTTGTAAATCTAGCAAGATGCTGCGATGGAAGCATCTGCACAGCCAAGTTCACTATCAAAATCACCCGGCGATTTTGCTTACCAACGACACAAACCTGAAGAAACTAATTTATACACAATTATTGAGAAAAACCTTTCTTCATTCCAGTCCCATCTTTCGAATACTGAGATTTCGCTGCCAGGTTTTGTCCATGAAGAATTCCGTAGTTACCTCCGATGCGGAATACTCAAGCATGGATTTCTTCGTGTAAAATGCAACGGTTGCAGTTTGAACACCTAGTAGCTTTTTCATGCAAGCATCGCGGTTTCTGCCCCTCCTGCGGCGCTCGTCGTATGGTTGAAACATCAGCACATTTGATTGATCACGTGATACCTGCGGTACCAGTAAGGCAATGGGTGTTCAGTTTTCCCTGGCCATTACGATTGCTCTTTGCTCGTCAACCCAGCACGCTTGGCCGATGCCTAGCCGTTATCATCCGTGCAATTGAAACAGACCTCATTCATCGCGCTGGACCAACGCGAGCGAGCGGCGCCCAAACTGGGGTTGTAACACTGGTACAGCGATTTGGAAGTGCATTAAATCTAAATATTCACCTACATATGATCGCACTCGACGGTGTTTACAGTGTCTGAGTCCAATGCTTACCTTTCCGTTGACGAACACCGTTATTGTATTACTCGATGGGTTATTAAACAGAGCCTGTTGTTCAAAGGTTTCGCTCTGATCGACCAACAATCCCACTATGACAGTCCGAGTGCTAAGCTTTGTTGCATGAAAGAAAGCACCCTTAGAATTCCAACGTTGACTACCACTAGGCTTAGGCTGGAACCCTTGTCCATGTCTCATTCGCAAGGGATGTTCCAGACGTGGCGGCATGATGCTGTGCAAGAATTTTCCGGTCCAGCCAAAGATGAGTATGGAAACACCATTCAACTTCCAGCTCGGACTCACCATGATAGTGACCGCTTGATCCAATTTTGGATAAAGGCCGCAAAAGATGGCTGGGGTTTCCGATGGGCGATCCTCATAGAAGAAAGCGATGAATTCGTCGGGCATATTGGTTTTAACTCACTGACTGAGTGTTGTGAAATCGCCTATCACATGAACCCAGTATTTTGGGGAAAGGGGCTAATGACCGAAGCGGCGCAGGCTGCGTTGGAATGGCGGAGTAGTGAGGGAGCCACTGAAATTGAAGCATTTATTGACCCCCAGAACTCAGGTTCAATTGCGTTGGCACTCCGCTTGGGTATGGAAGCGACAGACACGTTTTCCGAAGGTGCCCAGAGATATCGAGCTTGCTGCGATATGCTAGCTGCATCGCCCGAGAAATGAGGAAGGAATCCTGCCCGACCAGCAAACCCGGTCAGTGATCGCCCTTACTGTCTGTAGGCTAGTAGGTCAGTGGCCACTCAGACGTTGACCAATTTCTGCCGAAAAGCTACCACCCTGACTTTCTGAGATGAAAGAAAGCGTGATCAAGATACTTTGGCAACCCTGGGGAATAGGTGGTTTAAAGTACCTATCTACCAGCGCACTGAACACTTCGGTGACGGTCGCA
>JABGVY010000549.1 GCA_018645845.1 Gammaproteobacteria bacterium
CCATCTTGGTCTGGTCCATCCGAATGACAGGCCCAGGTTTGCCGAACTTAACACCGGTGCCAGCGTCACCATGGTTTGGGCGTACAATGATAAGTGGACGCAAAATCTTGAGATTCCATCTCTGGGCCTTGAACGGGTCCGTAGTATGTATCCCATTCGTTCCATTCAGGCTGCAGGTGGCGTCATCCTGGGAGGCAGCGACTGGAACTACGGTGAGCTTGATCCACTACAGTCGATAGAAACTGCGATTACGCGTGACGACCCGGGCGGCCCGACCCCGGATTCCGAGTACGACACTCTCGGCAACGAACATGTGGACCTTGCGACGATGATCGACGCTTACACGATCAATGGCGCCTGGCAGATTCACGCAGAAGATGTTGCCGGCTCAATCGAAACGGGTAAGCGTGCAGACATTGTCATTTACGATCGCAATTTGTTTGAGATTGATGCTTACGAAATCAGCGAGGCAAGAGTCGACTTCACCATTTTCGATGGCCGCATCGTGTATCGTCGCCATGGCTTACAAGGGCAATAATGGGTAAGAAAACCATTCTTATTTCCGGTGCCGCTTCAGGCATCGGCCGACATATCGCCGAGGCATTCATCGCTGAGGGCGCGCAGGTACATATCTGTGATGCTTCGGCAGGCGCGATCGCCGAATTTCTCGAGGCGAATCCGAATGCCACGGCGACTCTTGCTGACGTTTCCAATACTGGCGACATCGACAAGGTCTTCGCCGATTTTGATGAGAATCATGAGCAACTCGACATACTAATTAACAATGCTGGTATTTCTGGTCCTTCAGCAGCCGTAGAGGATGTTGCGAGGGACGCCTGGGACCAGTGCCTTGCTGTAAACCTGAGCGGTGCGTTCTACATGACCAACCGCGCTGTACCGCTACTCAAACAGGCCGGTGGGGGCAGTATCATCAATATTTCATCGTCTGCAGGGCTCTTCGGCACGCCGATGCGTTCACCGTATGCTGCCAGTAAATGGGGCTTGATCGGACTGACCAAAACCTGGGCGATGGAACTGGGTCCGCATAACATTCGCGTCAATGCCGTGTGCCCGGGTTGTGTTAGCGGCCCACGTATCGATGGTGTTATTGAAAGAGATGCCGAAGAGCGTGGGGTGAGTCCCGCGGAAATTCGTGAGGTGTATCAGCGTCAAAGCTCGATGCGGACTTTCGTATCGCCGCAGGAAATCTCGGATACTGTCTTGTTTCTTGCTTCCGAAAAAGCGGGGAAAGTTTCAGGACAGGCTATGTCGGTTGATGGTCACACCGAAACACTCGCGAATTGGCTCGATTGATGCGCGCAGCCTGGTTTGAGAAGTTTGGTGACGCTGCCGATGTGCTGGTCGTTGGTGAATTAGAGACGCCGGTAGCTGGACCCGGTGAGGTTCTGATTCGACTGCATGCCAGCGGCGTTAACCCATCTGACGTGAAGAAGCGCGCCGGCTCCTTTCCTGATTTGCTCGACGACGGCTTAGTTATTCCTGACAGCGATGGCGCCGGGATTATCGAGGATGTTGGCGAAGGTGTTGACGCATCCCGTGTTGGTGAACGTGTTTGGGTGTATCAAGCGCAATTTGCACGCCGTTTTGGAACCGCTGCCGAGTATGTTGCTCTAGAGAGTTCGCGCGCAGTTCCCTTGCCAGATAATGTCGATTTTGAAGTAGGGGCATGCCTTGGTATTCCCGCAATGACGGCACACCGCTGCGTGTTCGCGGACGGTGATGTAAATGGACTAACAATTGTCATCACGGGTGCGGCAGGTCGCGTGGGTTACTACGCAGTGCAATGGGCAAGTCAGGCGGGTGCCACTGTAATTGCGACGGCCAGCAACGAAGAAGATGCAGCCGCATGCAAAGCTGTCGGTGCAGCGCACGTTGTGAACCACCGCAGTGACTCTTTCGCCGATGACATACTGGCAGCCAACGCGGGTGGGCGCGTAGATCGTACAATTGATCTGGAGTTCGGGGCAAACCTCGCGACCTGGGTCGCCGTCGTAAAGGCATCAGGTACTATCGCGACCTATGGTTCTGTTGCTGTTCCCGAACCAACGCTGCCGTTCTTCCAGTTGATGTATCTGGACATGAATATTCGCTTTATTATTGTCTATGCAATGCCTGAAGCGGCGAAGCAACAAGCGATAGCTGACATAAGCACGGCGCTAACGAATGATGTCCTGCAACACCGCATCGCCGCGAAGTTTCCCCTTGAGGATATTGCCGCTGCAAATAAACTCATAGAAAACGGTACGATTCGGGGTGCAGTCATTCTCAATATTGACGACTAAGAAAAAGCGGCGCATGCTGATTAAGGCAAATTCGTCTTGCCTGGCTTTATCGTGACCGTTGCGACGAGACAGACCGTCTGGATTTCGTGTTTTTATCTGGGCGAGAGCGTGGGGTCGTGATTCAACGATGGGCGTCGATTCCTTTATTGCATTGACAGGAGTTACAAGAGTGGACGATCTGCCAAAAGGAATAGCCCTGACCGTTTTCGATGAGAATTATCGTGAAAGTCCCTATCCGATCTACAAACGCATCCGGGAGCAAACGCCGCTTCACCATGACGATGAACTGAATCAGCACATTGCAACCCATCACGACGATGTGAAGTCAGTGTTACGTGACAAGGATATGTGGTCGGACCCACGTAAAGCTAATCCTGGAACGTATACGTACGAGCTGCTCGGTGGCAACGATCCTGATAATGAACCTTCGATGTTGCTGATGGACAATCCAGATCACAAGCGTTTGCGCTCGTTGGTTAGCAAACCTTTTATGCCGGCCGCGGTCGAAAAGTGGCGACCTCGAACGAGGGAAGTTGTTGCCGCGGTGCTGAATAGAATTGATTCAACGGAATTCGATCTGATCAAAGATTTCGCGAATCCTATCCCTGCCATTGTCATTGCCGAACTACTGGGTATAGATAGCAGCTGCTTTGATGACTTCAAAGCCTGGTCAGAGGCGGCTGTTAAAACAGCATTCAGCCCGTTTCCTGATCCTGAAGACGTGGAGCTTGCAGAGGTCGCGCAGGGTAAACTCAACGAGTTTTTTGTGAATGAAATTCAGCAACGACGCGAGCAGCCTGGTGATGACTTACTTAGCGAACTCATCCGAGCTGAGGAAGCAGGAGACAAATTAACTGAAGTAGAACTGATGGATCAGTGTAACTTGATGCTGGTTGCTGGCAACGTGACCACAACCGATCTGATTGGGAATGGTGTCAAGGCGCTGCTTGATAATCCTGATCAAATGGCGTTGTTGAAAAACAACCGTGGGCTAATTACTAATGCGGTAGAAGAAATGCTTCGGTTTGATAGCCCGGTCGTGGGTTCAGCCCGTATCCCGAACAAGGATACTGATATACAAGGTTGCCCTATTGTCAAAGGCGCCACCCTCGCTGTGTCGCTTGCGGCGGCAAACCATGATCCTGCTGTTTATCCCGACCCGGGTCAGTTCGATATCGAGCGCGTGGATACTCATCACCAGTCCTTTGGCGGAGGCCGTCACATGTGTCTTGGCGCGCATCTTGCCCGCGTTGAAGCGCAGGAAGCGATATTGGCGTTGATAGAACGCTTCCCAGAACTCCGCTACAGCGACAAGGGATTTGTACGTGCAGTGGTGCCAGGTTTCCGAGGCTATGAAAGCCTATGGGTTTGCGGGTAACAGCTATTCAGGTGCATCTTAGATAGCCAAGTGTCAGCCTTTTCCTGAATAACCTCCTTACAAGAACCGACAGGGTAACGTATTGAGAATAAACCCCGTTTTCAGCTTCCTGAATATTCCCGTACACTATCGTTTTTGCTCACAGAGGGAGATAAGAAGTGCAATTTGATGAAGTCCTACTCGGCCGCCGCAGCATTCGCGGTTATAAACCCGACCCGGTACCAAAGGCACTGATTA
>JABGVY010000199.1 GCA_018645845.1 Gammaproteobacteria bacterium
CCAGCCTATTTTTCGTTTGGATAGCTGGTACAGATTCCAACAGTCAAAAAGCATTCAGGCTGAAGCCGTTGCTAATTTTTCTGCCGAACAACAGGCTCTCTTAGTTCGGGTTTCACAAAGTTACTTCTCCATACTTGATGCACACGCTGCATTATCAGCAACTAATGCGGAACGAAATGCAGTCCAGAGACAACTAGAACAAGTTCAACAAAGGTTCGACGTTGGGCTCGTCGCAATTACCGACGTCCTGGAATCACAGGCAGCCTATGACTCATCCACGGTTAATGTCATTGAATCAGAGGGAGCACAGTCAACTGCCTTCGAACCCCTGCTTAGACTCACAGGCCGCAACCTGACAGCAGTCAGCGCTCTGGCGGAGGATTTTCCGATCAAATCTCCGGACCCGCAAAATGAAGATGCCTGGGTTGAAACAGCGTTTCAAAATAACTATTCACTGCTCGCAGCACGAGCAAAACTCCGCAGCGCCGAGCGAGGACTACAGATCGCAAAGACAGGCCATTACCCCACCATCGATGGGCAGGTTTCATGGGCTCACAACGTATCAGGGTCTAGCAACTTCCTGGGAAACAAAATTGACCAAAGGAGCCTCTCCCTAAACCTTAACGTACCCATCTATCAGGGTGGGGGCGTTAGATCAGCCGTTAAACAGGCCGGTTACAACCTCGACGCGGCCCGACAAAACCTCGATCTGGTAGAAAAGCAAGTCGCCGAAGCTACTCGTATTCTCTACACCGCAATCAACACTGACGTAGCAAGGGTCCGCGCCAGACTGCGCGGTATCGAATCAAGCCAAAGCGCTTTGGATGCAACCCAGACAGGTTACGAAGTCGGTACACGTAATATTGTCGACGTTTTGAACGCCCAGCAGAGCCTGTACTTGTCCCAGTTTCAGTACGCAAAGGCTAGATACACTTATGTCATCGATACCCTGCTCCTGAAACAGTCTGTTGGTACCCTGAATCCCGAGGACCTTTACGCACTAAGCCGCTTTCTCGATGACAAGGACACCATTTCCCGAAACATACCAACCACTCGATAGATAGATTCATCAACTATGCGCATTTTTGGAGCCAGTTTAGTCGTATTAGCAGTCACCGTAGGGATATTTGTGTCTGCTACCAACAAGGAAAACCCAACTGCCAGCGCGACCGCAGAAACCACGCCGGCATTTTTGACAAACGATGAACAGAACAACATATCAGTTTTCAAAAGCGCCAGCCCAAGCGTTGTTTTCGTCACCAACACACAACTGAGAAGACAACGTTTTTCACTCAACGTCATGGAGATACCACGCGGCAGCGGCACTGGGTTTATCTGGGACGAATCGGGGCTAATTGTTACGAATTTCCATGTCGTACAGGGCGCGAACAAAATCACCATCGAACTTCAATCCAACAAGAGCTATCAAGCAACGGTTGTTGGTAGCGCGCCAGAAAAAGATATCGCTCTCTTGAAGATCGACGCGCCAAATGAAGACCTGCAACCTTTGCCACTCGGTGACTCAGCATCCCTCGCGGTAGGCAGGAAAGTGCTCGCCATAGGCAACCCGTTCGCATTAGATACGACCCTAACTGTTGGCGTGGTCAGCGCACTGAACCGGGAAATAAAATCTATCACCAACCGAACAATCAAAAATGTTATTCAGACTGATGCTGCTATTAATCCTGGCAACTCAGGGGGGCCGTTACTGAATTCAAACGGTCAACTGGTCGGTGTAAATACCGCTATCTATTCTCCAACTGGCGCAAGCGCAGGTATCGGATTCGCTATTCCCGTCAATGCAGTCAAGGTCATCATTCCGCAGCTGATCGAACACGGTAAGTTAATTCGCCCTGTACTCGGAATAGAGCCCTTAACCGACTACTGGACGAGGCGCCTGAGAGTAAAGGGCGTTGCTATCCTGTCAGTTAGAGAAGGCCTTCCGGCAGCGAACGCCGGTATGGTAGGTGTCAGGGAAGACCGGCGTGGCAAAATTCACCTTGGCGATGTAATTATTGCGATCAACGGCCAAAACGTCATTAATGAAGATTCCTTGCTCAACCAGCTTGAACACTTTTCCCCCGGTGATACCGTCAAGATCACCACCCTCAAAGATGAAAAAATACATAACTACAATGTACAACTGATAGCACCCGCCGACTAAATGTTCCTCTACGAGCTCGACCAAAACCAAAAAGAGGCCTTCATATGTCTGGCTCATGTCGTGGTTGTTTCGGATGGAGAGTTAAGTCCCGGTGAGCACCTGATGATGGGCGAACTGAAAAGAGAGATTGGTCTCTCTTCCGAGTTTGAACCCCACTACATGCCAATCGATGGCATTGGAGAAATTTTCAATACAAAAAGCTCACGGGTTGCCACTATTATCGCTTTGATCAGACTCGGTTATGCAGATGGTGCATTTGAGATCGAGGAACAATTTCTGCTCCGAGAAATCTGTTCAACTTTCGAGGTCACCGAATCAGACTTCACGATCATAGAGAATTGGGTTCGCCGCCTGATCGCGCTCGAAAAAGAAGCTCGGACTTTTATGTGAACATATCCCCACCGTCAGTCGCGCTGCTAACCCTGATAGTTCTGTTGGGCAGTTGCGTTGGCCAATCCGATATCTCGCCTGAAACACCAGGCACCAAAAACGAAACGGATGAAAGGCTATTGGCCACTCCGCCAAAAGACTGGGTAAATGTTTTTCAGCTCAATCATCGCAATACTCGGCTTACCGATTTCATCCCCCCGGGCCAAAGTAAAGGTGACTGGTCAACAAAACTGTCATTCGAGGCGCACACTACTGAAGCGCTATCACTCGACCCAATTGAGCTTCTATTCTCTGAAGCAGAGACAGATCGGTCACGGTGCAACCGTGTTCGTCACCACAATATCTTTTCTGGTCTGGAAAATAACTATCAGACATCAGTCCGACTATTGCTTTGTGGCGAGAATACTACTACCAGCCGTGGTGAGATTAAGCTCATCAAAGTTATCAGAGGAAACGACTACCTATACTCCGTAAGAATCGTTAGGCGAACGCCACCTTTTGACGTGAATGAAGAAGAAATCTCCAAACAAGAAGTTGCGCTCTGGTCTACTTACCTGCGTAAGATCTCCCTCTGTGACGGATCTTCGGGTCACCCATGCCCACAGCCTGGAGCCAAGGCAGAATCTCAGGGCTATTCGAGCCAATAACGCTAACTTCTCACGGCATTCGCCGGGTTGCCCGCCTGGCCTACTGTGCAACACTGATTTCGTGAATCTGCGCGCGAAACTCCATCACTTTACCTACTACCTTTTCCCTGGTCAGTGCATCCTGTGCAAAAACCTGACCTACCGCCAGTTAGACCTTTGTCTTGCCTGCGAATTAGACTTACCCTGGTTAAGAAACTGCTGTCCCTATTGTGCTGAACCTTCCGCAGACCTATTGCCTTGCGCAG
>JABGVY010000319.1 GCA_018645845.1 Gammaproteobacteria bacterium
ATTCTGCGCTGGCGAAGCAACTTAAACAGATCAAACAACACTTTTAGTACCTAACGGGAGATATTCCAATGAAACAACTTATGACACTTTTTATTCTGCTGTCAGTCTGCTCATCTGGGTTCGCAGCCACCTCGGTCTCAGAGTTACAAAAAGACTGGGCGGTAACGAACTACGAATTACAGGACGATGAACAGGCTCAGGCGTTTGAGCAGTTAATAGAGACAGCGGCGAATGCAGTTGCGATGCAACCGAGTAATGCCGAGCTACTGATTTGGAAGGCCATTATCGAGAGCACCTATGCAGGGAAAGCTAGCAGTCTTACCGCGCTCCGCCTGGTTAAGGCAGCAAGGGCTGATCTAGAGGCTGCGATGGACATTGATCCAATGGCGCTTGATGGTTCCGCCTATACCAGTCTAGGCGCGCTCTACTATCAGGTGCCGTCGTGGCCACTCGCCTTTGGTTCGTCCAAAAAGGCGCGCAAACTGCTTGAAAAGGCGATTGAAGTTAATCCGGATGGTATTGATTCCAACTATTTCTACGGCGCTTTTCTTGTCGAGGAAAAGGACTATGACTCAGCCAGGCAGGCACTGAAGAAGGCATTGCAGGCGCCCGCAAGACCCGGGCGTGAACTTGCTGATTCGGGTCGTCGTGCAGAGATCACGGAGTTACTCAGCCAGCTGGATGAAAGCTAGAACGAGTAGAACAGGTCGATAAACGGGGCAATAGGTAAAGCTTTCCTGTCAGAATTTTTAAGCACGCCGTTGGCCATGTTGTATTCGGTGCCGATGACGTTGTTCCGATTGAAGAGGTTGGTCACGCCAATCTCGACCCTGAGCTTACTGTGGTTGAGTTTCCATTGTCTCGTGCCCTTCACGTCAACCGTGAGATAGTGGGACAGGCGACGATCGTTGCGGACAGTCTGTTCTGCATTTCCGGAAGCATTCAGTGTCAGCTGGGTCGTCGGCCAGCCGCTGTGGTAGGTCGATTCAACCGCCATTTGCCAGTCACGAAATTGTCTGGACCATCCGATGTTCGCAGCATGCTTCTGGTCCGAGCTTCGGCGGACCCTGCTTCCATTGACGGTTTCTTTGACCTCTGCGCGAGTATAGTTCAGCCAGAATTCATTTCCCCGCCAATCTCCGGAAACTGACAACTCGATGCCCTTGGCTGCCACTCGAGAGGGGTCAACCTGCGTTCGTTCCACCTGTAGTTCCGGCATGATTGAAAGAGGGTCCGCCAGGTTCTCGAAATAAAATTCCGGTTCGTCGGTGATTTTGCGGTAAGCCTCAATCTTCAGATCAAGGTGGCTGAACGATTGTTTGTAGCTCAGCACATAGTGGTTTGCTTTCTGTGGACGTTGGAAAAACTGGATGCCGTCACTGGCATCCAGTTCGTGGATGCCCTGGGATTGGGAAAACTTTCCAACGCCAATCCGAAGTTCTCCCGCTGAAGAAAAACGGTACAGCAGGTTGAGTCTCGGTGTTACCTGTTTAGACCACCCGTTTGACAGGTAGTCCTGAGTATCGATCCTGGCGCCGGCTTCTACATAAAGCTGCTGCAAAAGCCGGTGTTTATAGGAGACGAAAGCAGCGAGCTGGTGACCGAGTTCTGTTTCCTTAAATTGGCGGATTTCCGATCGTTCAAAGTTTGAGACGTTCGTAAAATGCGGGTCGATTTGAAGTGTAGAGTGAAAGCCATACTCCGCGTCGAGGTATCGATAGGATGCACCGACGTTAAGCAGGCTGTTCCCGAAATTATACTTGCGTGTATGTTCGAGGTTATACACTCGAAATTCCTGATCATCAGCGAGCGAACCCGTCACCATCTGCGGTTTATTGACGAATCCTTTACGATCATCTTTGATTGCCGTAAATCCGACCTTTGTTTCTGTCGTTGGCCCATTATCTTGTTCTCGACGGTAACTTAGCCATGTATAAAAACTACTGAAAGTGGAGTCCACGCTCTCGGTGTTGTTGGAATTATTGATCGAAAGGTCATCTCCAAACCAAAGAACGTTGGTTTGGAAAGTTCTTTCCTGATCAATGTCGAATTGATACTGGATGTGCATATCGGCAAAAGAGGGTGTCCCAAGATCGTGTTCCACTGCACCAAGAAACAGGTCAATGGTGCTTCGTCTCAGGCTGATGACCAGGTTGTGCTGGTCTAAAGAAAGGGTCTGTAAATAGGATGCAGTGTACAGGCCAAACCCTAGTTCCTTTGAGTCATCAACGGTCCCCCGGGGCGTCGTGTTGAGGACGGTAACCCCGCTCAGGCGATCGCCGTAGGTCACGGGGAACCCTCCTGTTAGAATATCGATGGAATCGATCGACCGGCTATCAATAACGGAAAACAACTGGTTGAACTGATGTAGATGGAATGGATCGTAGAGTCTCATTCCATTGAACATTATCAGCATTTCATTTTCCCGCCCGCCACGGATCGCAGATCGCGCCGAGACCCCATTGTTCGCAGACCCGGGTAACCGACTCGAGACACGAAGCGCATCATTGGCAATGGCGGGTTTTTTGGACAGATTTTCACGATCAATTGATAGGCTACTGTTGATGTACATCATTTGAAATTGGTGTGCACTCGCGTTGACAACAACTTCTTCAATGGTGCTGTCGTTGTCTAAGGTTGATTCGGGAGGACTAACTATTTCTGGCAGCAGCGTTGAAACGACGAGAAATGAATCGTTAGGGGCTGCTTTTAGTTCAAGATCGTAGGCGGTCAGTGCTGTTTGAATCTGTTCCAGCGTAATGGGGGATTGTTTGTCAAAGGTGATCTGGTAGTAGGGGCGAACCAGTGCTGAGCTGAACAGTATGTTGTAACCGGCGGAGTTGGCGGCCTGCAGAAAATCCTTCAAGGACCTGGTGACTTCGGCGAATGCGCTGAAAGACAGGAACAAGAGGAGGCTTAGGATACATCGATACACTGGTTGGTCTGAAAGAAAGTTTTAGTGGCTTATATCTACCATGATAACGCTTTCAGGACTACCTACCAGCTGCAGGTCAGTAGTCTCCAGCACGTGCTTGAGTGACTTACTTGCGCTAAGACCATCAATCGTACCGTGGATCCTGGTGCGGGTGGCACTTTCTCTTGCAGATTCGGATCCGAACGTGAGTTCCCTGCCGGTTTCTCTAGAAACCCATAATAGGTAATCGTTCAGGTAGCGGTCTTCGATATTGTAGTTTGGTCTGGCGGTCTCTGACCAATGCCATGATGTATCGTGAGTCGAAATACTTCTCTCGGAGACATCATTTCCAGCAGAGATAGTAATCGCGTCACCGCTTCTTAAGCTCATCCTATGATCATCATCGGCGACGGTAACTTGGCCATCCCTTACCTGGACCGACCAGGCGTCCGCGTCATTCAGGCTGACCATGAACTGGGTGCCTATATCGCGTGCAGTACCAAAGACTGTTGTGACCGTGAAGGGATCAGGTTGCTCAGTATCGTATGAATCCAGATAGATGCTCCCTTTGTTCAGGGTGATTTCGTACGAACTTGCGAGCTGTAGTCGGGTGCCGGGTGTGGCCCTGACATTCATTCCATCGATGAAAGTGAATGATACTGCAGTGTTTCCATTTACCCTGATGATTGCACCCTCAGGCAACTCCGCATTGGATATCCTGGTCCATTGTTGGTTGTCAGACAAAACCTCGATGGCGTGCTGACCTGCGTCGACTGTAGCGACACCCGGTATTTCTTCGGGGCGCTGAAGTGTAAACACCAGACCAATAGATAACGCCGCTACAGCAGCGGCGATCCAGCCCACCCAGGGCGTCTGCTTTGATGTGGTCTCCTCTACCCAGGTTTCTCGCACCGATGCCTTAACCCGGGCTGCCATATCGGCGGGTGGTTCTTTAAGAGGTCCGACTTTTTCCAATAATTCGGTTACCCATTGCTCTGAAAGATTGTCCTGATCGGCCATGGATTACTCCTGCAATAGAGGTTTTAGCTCTGGTGAAATTTGGTTCAGTGCGTTTCTGAATGATGTTCTGGCTCTCGCTAAAAGGGACTGGGTTGCCAGTTCCGTCAGTCCCAGGCGGTTGGCGATTTCAGTCACTGATAACCCGAGAACATATTTCCACTCGAGAGCCTTGCCGTAATTTCCCGGTAGAAAATCCAGAACCTCTGCGAGGAGGTTCCTGGCTTCCAGATCAAGGTAGTGCTGTTCAGGTGTTGCGGATTCAGATTCGAGTGATTCCAGGATCGGACGAATAGCGTCATCATCTGCGGTGACCGTGAGTACCGATTTCCCCTGCTTTCTGTAGATCGTCGCTATCTCGTTACGACAAATTTGGCACAACCAGGTAAACATGGATGCTTCCCCCCGATAGTTCTTCATACCTCTCATTGCGTTCATCAGTGTTGACTGAACGACATCCTCGACAATTGATTCATCTGACAGGCGCGAGAAGGCAAAGCGGTAGAGTCTGGGAAAGAATTGTTCAAAAAACTGATTAAACATTTTCTCGTCGCCAGTAACCAGACTGCGAGCTAGCTTCAAGTCATCTGCGTGCAACTATTACTCCGGAAGTTTGTGTTGCTCTATAAGGTAAGAGTCTACACTGAGGAAAATCATTCGGTTATTGCCAAAACAAGTCAGGGTGGCTGGACAGTACTACTGTCTGGGGTGTAGAGCTTTTCGCGATAGAGCACGCCTGGCAGCGACGCCCAAATCAGGGCCTTTCGGGCCAAATCTTGTTGCAGAGTTGTTGGGATCAACGTTTTGTTCGTATATAAGTACTGTTCTGCTGCTCGATCTGGCTGGTGGATGACCACATTTTCACCTTCCATGTAGGCGTGATTCTTGCCGAATTGCATGATGGCACGACCGTGATGGTCAGGTGGTATTGACAGCAGGTTGTGACCCACAAAGGGTGCCGTGCCCGATACGTTTGCCAGAAATAGTAGGGTTGGCAGAAGATCGATATGGCTTTCGACCTTGTCAAAGTGACGGGGAGTCAGGCCATCAGCAATGATCAGGCCCGGGATGTGATAGCTCTCGATCGGGACAAGTGATCTGCCACGGGGGCGTTCATCGTGATCCGCGACAATCAGGAAGATGGAATCCTTCCAGTATTTCGACTGGCTGGCCTTTTCCAGATATTGACCCAGTGCATAGTCGGCGTACTTCACACCGTTATGCTTGGTATTTTTCTCTTCATCATCAAGTGCAATCTTGCCATCCGGAAACTCGTATGGGCTGTGAAATGATGAAGTGAAAATCAGTGTAAAGAAGGGGGACTGTTCTTCCAGCATTATCGAGTGGGCTCGATTGAAAAGGTCTTCGTCAGAAACACCCCAGGTTCCCTTGAACTCGAATTCGTCGTAATCATTGATGTCGATAGCGGTGTCGAAGCCGTTGGACAGGAAAAAGCCCTTCATATTGTCGAAATGTCCCTCGCCGCCATAGACAAAGTAGTTGCGATAACCTGCCTCCGAGAGCGTGTGCGCCATCGTGTAGAAATTCCCCTGGGACTTGCCCAGTTTCAGCACGCTGCGTGAACTGGATGGTGGGAAGCCACTAACGATAGCCTCGAGACCGCGTGCGGATCGAATTCCTGTCGCGTAGAGGTTGGTCAACCACAGTCCTTTATTGCTCCAGGCATCCAGATTAGGGGTCAGCGGAACTCCGCCCAGACTACCAACGAAACGTGCGCCAAGGCTTTCTTCCACGATGATGACAATATTTTTTAGGGAGCCGGGTTTTGAGCTATCGCCGAACTGATGATGGGTTGATTGCGGGTTGAGGTAATTATCCATGGGAACAGTGCTGATACGCTGATAGGATCGGACCACCTCCCTCTGCTCCATTTCTGGTAGTCCGCTGTCTCCTCCGTCTTCATGCCGCAGACTATAGACGGCATATAATAGTGAATAGGTGCTGTTCAGGAATAGCTCGTTTACCAACTGGTCTTTGGATTTAGCAAAGGTCGATGGATTCACGGGACGATGCCCCAGCGTCGATCGAGCGCCCAGCGACAACATGAGGAACACGGGGATAAGGACAACCAATCGAAAAGACACGGAGAACTCAAACCTGCCGCCATCAAATCTGAGCTTTTTGAGGATCAGCAGAGTTGTGATGACAGGAAGACAAAGACTGATTACGGCTGTTGTCAGATACGCGCCGTAAACGAGCGAGCTGACCTCCTGCGGGTGGTCAAGATACTCAAAGAAAATCCTGCCCGGTCGGGTCTCGAAAAACTCCATATAGGCCGGCGTGACTAGTTCCATAAAAACGACAATATATGACCAGACGACACACCAGAGGCCTATCAGGCCTGTGAATAGGCGGGCGCGCAGCAGGGGTGTTGGGAGCAGAATCAGCGCGAATATTGGCAAAAGCATGATCTGGGCTACCAGGACAATGTCCATGCGCAAGCCACTAAAGAACAGGTGAGCAAGATCCCCGCTATTCATGACGCGATCCCATTGCCATATCACTAGCCCTGTGCGGGAAAGACTCAGAAATGCCAGGATTGAGATCGCCAGCCAGGCCAGCGGTGCGATAGGTCGCATGAGTGAGACAAGGTTAATCAATGACAGTGCCTGTATGTAAGTTTTGAGTTGCCGCTACTGTGCTGATCGATTCGGACGCCTTTATACAGTAATTTTAGTTTGCAGTCGCTGCAATTGTGTCAGCAGATCAGACCACTAAATGTTTTTTTATGCCGGTGATGGTGTTCATTATTACTGCGTTAGTGGGTCCAGGACAGATTCAATGCTGCTATCCTCGAGACGTGTAACGGGAAGTCAGGAGTTTTGGGCATGGCGGGTCGATATCGAACACTCATTGTTTTGGGCATAGCTCAATGCTTCGGGCAAACAGCAGCGCCCATGATGGTTTTACTGGGCGGAATAGTAGGGGCAAAACTTGCGCCAGATTTGTCCTGGGCGACCCTGCCACTTGCAGTGATGGTTTTAGGGACCGCCTGCACGACTGTGCCTGCGACGATGCTAATGGCACGGTATGGGCGCAAGGCGGGCTTTCTGGTCGCGTCAGGTTATTCCTCGACCGCAGGCTTGGTGGCGGCGCTTGCTATTTACGCGGGTAATTTTCCTCTGTTTTGTGTTGCGGCTTTTTTGGTCGGCAGCAACACTGCCTTTATGCAGCAGTTTCGGTTTGCGGTCGCAGAATCCGTGCCTGCAGACCAGATTGCGAAGTGCCTTTCACTGTTGATGTTAGCCGGCATTTTTGCGGCATTTGTTGGCCCAGCGATTGCCAGTGGTTTCAGTCAAGTTGCGGGCTTACCGCAGTATGTCGGTTCGTTTCTGGGGATGAGCCTTATGATCAGCTGTTCGTTTCTGGTCTTACTGATTTTCTACAAAAACGTACCCTTGGATGAAAGGGAAGTCTTTGGTGATCCAAGACCTTATGCCCGGATATTGCGAGAGCCGAACCTGCTATTGGCCATGGGGGCCGCCGTTGTCGCTTGGAGTGTCATGAGCCTGGTCATGACCGCGACGCCCGTCAGCATGCACGAAATGGATCACCATAGTCTGGAAGACACAGCCTGGGTTATACAGAGTCATATTCTGGCGATGTATGTCCCTTCGCTGTTTAGCGGGTTCCTGGTGAGCTGGTTTGGGGTCTATCGAATAATTACCGTTGGCACCGTGCTGATGATGGGCGTCGTCTTTGTCGCCTACGGCGATCCCCAGCTAATGCATTACTGGGGAGCCATGGTTTTGCTGGGTATTGGTTGGAATTTTCTGTTTGTCGGTGGAACAACCCTGTTAACAACCAGCTACCGGGCCGTAGAAAGGTTCAAGGTGCAGGCACTCAATGATTTTCTTGTCTTCGGCCTGCAGGCTGTTGGGTCTTTAGGGTCGGGTGTGCTGCTCGCGCTGTATGGCTGGAACAGTATCCTATGGCTGTGCCTGCCATGGCTGATTATGCTTCCCCCTTTGTTGTGGTTAACCACCCGGGCGGTTCGCCAATAAAGCGATGTCTGAGTCCTGAACTTGTACGTGACTGGTTTCCGATTAAACTTCAGCTCGCGGGCTGCCAAAACGTCCGATGGAGAAGCCTATGAGTTATGTTTTTGAACCGCGTGATGTGATTTCCGTTCCTGTTGCCGGGAGCACGGAGCGGTTTCCGGTAAACAACCTCTATTGTGTGGGGCGTAACTACGCGGACCACGCCATTGAAATGGGTGCTGACCCCGATCGCGAAGCGCCTTTTTTCTTTATGAAGCCTGCGTACGCGGTGCTGAGTGATGATGCGGAAATGAACTATCCCTCTCATTCAAGTGATGTACATCATGAGGTTGAGTTAGTCGTTGCCCTGCACCACGGAGGTACGAATATTTCTGTAGATGAAGCTATGTCCCTGGTTTACGCCTATGGTGTTGGTGTCGATATGACACGCAGAGACCTGCAGGCCGAGGCGAAACAAAAGAGCCGCCCGTGGGAGGCGGGGAAAACGTTTCGTCATGCAGCACCATGCGCGGCGCTGCACAAGCTTTCTGAATTAGGTCAGCTCAATGAAGCCTCAATTACACTGCGTATCAATGGTGAAACAAGGCAGACAGGAGATGTCAACCAGATGATCTGGAAGGTGCCGGAAATTATCAGCCGCTTGTCAGAGCTTTTCGTTTTGCAGCCAGGCGATATGATTTATACAGGTACACCTGCAGGCGTTGGGCCGGTCCTGCCTGGTGACCAGATTACTGCTCATATAGCGGGCCTGTCTGAACTCGCATTCAAGGTCAGTTCATCTTGAATTGTTTAGTATGGGAATTGTCCAACTTAACGAAACACACGAGAATGATGATGAGTAAGCTATTACTGCTGTTATTGATAACTTTTCATCCGCTTAGTTTTGCAGATAACTATGACGGCACTTTGGATGTGTTTGAGTCTTCACCAGACCTCAAACCCTATTTCGACAATGCCTATGGGTACGCTGTATTCCCTAAAGTTGGTCGCGGCGGTATCGTTGTAGGTGGCTCCTACGGGAACGGCCAGATTTACGAGAAGGGCCAGTTAGCGGGGAGTGTTTCCCTGGCTAAATTAAGTGTTGGCTTCCAGCTGGGCGCGCAGGTCTTTAGTGAGATTATTTTTTTGCAGGACAAGCGGGCATACGATGAATTTATCAGTAACCGGTTCGAATTTGATGCCGCTGCGTCGGCGGTTGTCGTTGTGCTTGGTGCCCAGGCGCAGGCCGGTACGTCAGGCGTTTCAGCCAGTGCAGGGCTAGGGTCGGTGTCGACCAACCAGGTTGAATATGGCTACAATAAAGGTATGGCGGTATTCCTTCACTCACTGGGTGGCTTGATGTACGAAGCATCGATTGGCGGTCAAAAATTCAAGTACAAACCATTAGCGCAAGATGCCCAAACTCAGGGGATTTAAGACAGCTGATTTAGTCAGTTGGCGCAAGCGGCAACTTCTGGGAAGGGCGCTGGCAGACGGGGGAGATTATGGCAAGACACTCGATTTACCCTGTGGCGACGGAAGATACTGGTCGGTTTTCAGAGACATGGGTGTTGCATCGCTGGTGGCAGCAGAAGTCAGCAAGGGAATGCTTGATGTGGCATCGGGGAACCGCCTGGCGTCGAATTTTCCCGAAACGCTAATGCTTACTTCTGCATTCGATGTCGACCTGGAGGACAGTTCAGTCGACTTTGCTGCTTGCATTGATTTCTATCAGCACCTTAAGGGCGCGGAAGAACAGGAAAAACTGTTATTTGAATTCGCGAGGGTCTGCCGGGGATATCTCGCATTGTCCGCTTCTATGGGTGGGAGCACAGAAAGGCAGTTTACTCAATCAGGTTTCAATATAGAGCGCGTCTATGATTTATGGCCGGTCCTCTCAACCTGGCGGCTCTATCTCCTGAGGAAGCACCTTTGAGCAGGCAGCCCCACTTGATGAAGCCCTTGCAGACGAAGGATGGTGTGGGGTTCAGTGTCATTCACCGGGACCAGGGGCGGGCTTGGAATGTGAACGATGAACATGTCTTCGTCAAAACCCAGTACCGATATTTTTGCCATCCCTTGTCTCGTCTGGGATTGCGCATGCCCATGCTGAGGCGAGAGCTGATTGCGCTTCGAAAATGCCATAGGATCGGGATTGATGTCCCGAGGGTGGTTTTATACCGTGAACTGGGCGACATGACCGAATTGGTCATATCTGGTATTGCGGCTTCTTATCCGCTTGATGAGGCGCTGGATCTCAGTGCTGCCAACAGGAACCTGATCATAGAGAATGCGGCCCGGGCAATCGGCTCGCTCCACCGACATGGCTGGACCCATGGCGCGCTCGGAAACGAACACATACTGGTACAGCCTGAGCAGCAATGCAGGGTGAACCTGATTGACCTCGAGAAAGCCCGGCCGGGCAGATGGCGTATCAAAAAGGATCTGGCTCGTTTCCTGCGAAACTCCAGTTGTTTCAGTCAGACGGAAACCAAATACTTTCTAGACTGTTATTTGCGGGCGCTGGCTGGCTAGCCGCGGGTCTCGCCGCCAAGAGCAGAGAACAATTCTGGCAGGAAGCGCGAAAGCTCCAGGGTCATATTTACGAATGCTGCATCCAGTTGGGCAATGGGGTCAATGTCTTCCTCGACAGAATCGTCACTGGATAGCACTTTGATCTGTCGCAGGACGAGATCCTTATCGATGCTAACTTTCAGGTCACCGTGCCAGATAACAGAAAGTTTCGAGCAGATTTTCCCGGCATCCAGATGCGAACGAATTTCCCCGGTATTCAGATCCTGACGGCGACAGCTTACGGAGCTGCTGTCTTCAGGGTCGACAAGGTCACACTGGTCCCCCAATGAAAAATTGTCTGGTAGTTTGCCGGACCGTAACCAGTGCGTGTAGGAATCTGTTGGTTTGGACTTCACCTGGGGAGGTACGACTTTAAGGCTCCCGAGTGTTGCCCTTAAACAATTAAGGAACATTTCTGCTTCCGGGGAAGATGCAGTATCAACGACAAGCAGGTCGTCGGTTGTGCTGATGTAGCCGAATATCTGTTTCGATTTGGGCAGGGCGCGGGGCAGCAGTTCAGCAAGCGCATCTTCCTTCAATCGCTGTTTCTCCTTGGCCCGAATCGGCCGGGACTCCATCGACTCCAGTCTTTCTATCTTTTCGTTCAGAATGTCTGCAAGAGCGCTGGTGGGCACGACCTTGTCCTCGCGCTTTGCGCAAAGCAGAAAGCACCCCGAGACTTCATGGACAAAGTCTCCTTGCGCGATCGGTGGAACCCAGCCAAAAGAGGAGGGACGGATGCCACTGCACGGGGTAAAGGCGCTTTCTCCGAGGAAATCGTTCAGTTGTTCGCCGGTGATGTCCGGGGATTGGGTCAATCGATAGATATGGGCGTTCTTAAAAATCATAGTCAGTTCTTATTGCCTGGTTGTTCTCTGCCCTGGTTCGAGGTAAGCACCCGGGCGTGAGAAACGGAGTCTACACTATGGTGCCGCTTAATAAGGCGCCACTGCATAAAGAGCCCTGCTATAATTGCAATTTTGATGGTCATTCAGATGTTGCAGGTTCGAAACGCAAGATGTGAGAGAGACGGAAGACAGTTATTTGAAGACCTGTCGTTCTCTCTGGCTCCGGGTGAACTGCTCCAGGTTGTTGGTGGGAATGGGAGCGGTAAAAGCACGTTGCTCAGGGCTCTACTGGGGCTGTATACGGACTGCCAGGGCGACATCAATTGGTCATTGGATGAAGCGCCGCTCTACCTGGGTCACCGGCTTGGTATCAAACAATCTCTCACCGTGATCGAGAACCTGCGATGGTTCGGGGTCCTGCGTGAAGCGCCGGTCAGCCAGGATCGAATCGATGAGGCTGTCTACAAGCTCGGTTTAACGGGCTTTGAGGACTCGTTGTGCGCGCACTTGTCCGAGGGACAGCGCAAGCGTGTCGCCCTGGGACAGTTTCTTATTATGGATAACCCCTGCTGGGTAATGGACGAGCCTTTTAGTGCTATTGATGCCGATGGCCTGTCTTTTCTGATGGCTATTTTGCAGGAGCACCTGGACGTTAACGGCGGTATCGTTATTTCAACTCACCAGCCAATCACAATAGATCGCCCTATTAATACGCTGGCACTGCAATGAATTTGTTTATCGCATCCGTTCAACGGGATCTGCTGGTTCACTTCCGACATCCGTCGGAGGTGTTGAATCCGCTGATTTTTTTTGTCGTTGTCATCAGTCTATTCCCGCTAGGTATTGGCCCGGAACCCGGGCAGTTAAAGGAAATTGCGCCAGGTATTGTGTGGGTGGCGGCTTTACTGGCGACGTTGATGTCGATGGATTCGATGTTTCGTTCTGACTTTGAGGATGGTTCCCTTGAGCAGGTCGTGTTATCCGAACAATCAACCTTCATTTTCGTGCTGGCGAAGGTTGCCTCACACTGGTTATTATCGGGTTTACCACTAGTTTTGCTCATGCCGCTTGCTGCCCTGCTGTTATTCCTGGACGAAGCGGGAATCTGGGCGCTGACGTTGTCACTTTTACTGGTGTCTCCGACCCTTAGTTTGCTGGGAGGAATTGGTGCGGCGCTAACTGTCGGCCTTCCCCGTGGTGGTCTGCTGGTGACGATTCTGGTGATGCCACTTTATGTGCCGGTTCTCGTGTTGGCGACGGCAATGGTTCAGGCTGCCGAAGCTGGCAGCGAGACCATCGGATATATCTACTGGCTACTGGCGATACTGTTTGGCGCTGTGTGCCTGGCGCCGATTGCGACTGCAGCCGCAGTAAACGTTGCAACCGATCAGTAGCTATCTGGTAGAATCGCGGCTGCAAGAATCTTCCTATTATTATTGGTTCATGGTCCAGAAATGATTTCCCATGTTTAAGTGGTTTCACAGGCTTGGTTCGCCAAAGATATTTTTCGAGATGTCGGGACGTTGGCAGGTCCCGCTATTGTGGCTGTCGGTGGTTATGTTGACCGGCGGGGCCGCGTGGGCGTTGCTTTTTGTCCCACCGGATTACCAGCAGGGGAACAGTGTCCGCATTATGTACATTCATGTGCCGGCGGCAATTCTGGCACAATCGGGCTATGTAATGATGTCCGGAGCAGCAGCGGTATTCCTGATATGGAGAATCAAACTGGCTGATGTGGCAGTGAAGTGTATCGCTCCTCTCGGGGCGTCTATCACCTTTATCGCTTTGTTGACGGGTGCTATCTGGGGCAAACCAACCTGGGGTACCTGGTGGGTGTGGGACGCAAGACTGACCTCCACGTTGGTGTTGTTCTTTTTATATATAGGTGTTATCGCGCTTCGTTCAGCGATGGAGCGACACGCAGGAGCGGGTAGAGCCTGCGCAATTTTGGCGCTTGTCGGGGTGGTTAATCTTCCAGTGATCAAGTTTTCTGTGGAATGGTGGTACACCCTGCACCAACCAGCCAGCTTTTCGCTGACAGAAAAGCCGACTATGCCGGTGGAAATGTGGCTGCCACTGTTAGTCATGGTGGTCGCCTATTACCTGTTCTTCTTTGCAATATGGATCATGAGAATAAGAAACGAGATTCTGTTAACGGAGAAAAATACCGATTGGGTCAAACAATGGCTGGCGACCCGATGAGCTTCGAAAGTCTATCTGCTTTTTTTAATATGGATGGACATGGGGTTTATATATGGGCTGCCTATGGGTCAACACTGATTATCCTGGCGGCGAACCTCTGGTGGCCAATGCTGACACGAAGGAGCATTATCCGGACTGCGAAAAGTGCGATATTGAAGGGTATGAATAGTCAAAGGCGGGAGGATCAGCCATGAAGTTTGGCCGTATGAAAAGCCATCGTCGTAATCGAATGCTAATCATCGTTTTTATTGTCTGTGCAGCGGCCGGTGCGACGACCTTCACGCTATTTGCGCTCAATGAGAATATAAATCTGTTCTACTCTCCGGAACAGATTGTTCGAGGTGAAGCGCCGCTCGGGAAGACGATTCGGGCGGGAGGAATGGTACAAGATGGCAGTGTGATCCGTGCCGAGGAAGGACTTGGCGTCAGCTTTGTCGTTAGTGACTTAAAGTCTGCACAGGTGACCATTGAGTTCGAAGGAATTCTGCCGGACATGTTCCGTGAAGGGCAGGGCATTATCGCGCTTGGTCAATTAACGGACAAAGGTGTATTTGTGGCAGAAGAAGTGCTGGCAAAACATGATGAAAACTATATGCCGCCGGAGGTTGCGGATGCATTGAAGAACGAGCACCAGTCGAGTGCAGAAACCTATAACAAGGCTAATTATAATTGATTCCCGAATTTGGTCATTTCGCGCTAATCCTGGCACTCGGATTAAGTCTGGCGCTGGCGGCTCTGCCTGCCCTGGGTGTATACCGGCGTGATGCGCTTCTTATGCAAACGGGTCCGTCTATAGCGACCGGCCTGTTCGTGTTGCTGTTCTTCAGTTTCAGTTGTCTGGTGTATTCGTTTATCCAGGATGACTTCTCCGTGGCCTACGTCGCTAACAATTCCAACAGCGCATTACCACTGCAGTACAAGGTTTCTGCTGTATGGGGTGCTCATGAAGGTTCGTTTCTATTGTGGTCTTTAATCGCG
>JABGVY010000391.1 GCA_018645845.1 Gammaproteobacteria bacterium
CTGGAAGTTCCCGCTATCATGAGACACTTCGAACTTACTGAGGAAAATCTCGAGACCATTTCCTACTGGGTAGAGGAATCCGGTATCCGGTGGGAATTGAGCGGCAAGGGCAAACAGACCTATTGGAACCTACCACCCGAAGACCAAAACAGCTGGAAGTTCGGTCTAAACCGCCTTTTACTGGGTTTCGCCATGTCACCCGATCAAGGTAGCTGGAATAGCATTCTGCCCTTTGAGATCACCCCCGGGGACACTGGCCTTCTTGGCAAGCTTTGTTATTTCATAGACTTACTGGAGGAGCTTAGAACAGAACTTGAGGAACCTAGATCGGTCGATGCATGGCAAAACCTGGTGACAGGAATGATCTCGACATTTTACGCCCCACAGGGCGATGAGGTGCTTGAAGTCAACCAGTTACTCAAGGTCATCGACGACATAAGCCTCGATGCCAGTTCGGGTCGCTACGAGGACAACGCTTCTCGCCAGATGATGGCTTATTCAATCAACCAGGCACTCTCCAACCAGGATTCGACAGCAGGCTTTATCTCCGGCGGTATTACCTTCGCGACACTCGTACCCATGAGAAGCATACCGTTTCGTATGATTGCTCTGATGGGCATGAATGACGGTGACTATCCCCGTGACGTCCGGCCACACTCTTTCGACCTGTTAGCCAGCTCACCCGCCAGGAAAGGCGACCGATCAAAAAAATTAGATGACCGGTATCTGTTCCTTGAAGCATTACTGTCTGCAGGTGAAATATTCTATGTCAGCTTCGTGGGCAAAGGCGTTCGAGACAACAAGGATCGCCCCCCTTCTGTCGTCGTTGGCGAATGGCAGCATTACCTGAAAGCAGTATTCGGGGAGGACTATTCCATCACCCATGCTCTGCAACCATTTAGCAGACGGTACTATCAAGGGGATGATCTGCAGTCGTTCTCTACCCTGTGGCACGAGGCACTGTGTGCCAACAAAGATACACCTGCCTTCATAGAGACCCCGCTAGCACCGGAGGAATCATTGACCTGCACCGGAATTGCGCAACTTTCCAGTTTCCTGCGACATCCCGGAAAGTACTTTCTGCAGCAAAGACTGGGGGTCTACCTTGATGTCGATGAAGCCGAACTGAAAGACATTGAATCGTTCGAACTGGACTCACTCGAACGGTTCCATCTGGCCGATAAAGCGTTGGAAATTTTAATGAACGGCCAGGACCTTGAGCAATTCAAACGACAGGTGTCACTGTCTGGCACCATACTTCCGGGTAATATCGGCCAACAACACCTGGAACGCGAACTCACCAGGGCGCAGACCATCCAAGCACGAGCGGCAGATTACCTTATTGTTCCAAGATCGTTCATGAAAACCGACATTAAGATTGCAGGACGCTCACTTCAAGTTGAGCTTGATAACCTCTACGGAGACAGCCTTGTCAGCTACCGCGCGGGAAAACTCCGCGCGGGACAGCTGCTGGATACCTGGGTTCAACATCTAGCGGCAAACATTGCCAGGCCAGACACCTCAACAGTTTTTGTTTATCAAGGAGACAAAGATGACGCGAAAATCAGCCGGCTAGGGCCAGTTGATTCGGCGACAGCAGAAGCAATTCTGTGCAACTTACTGGTGCTGTACGACGAGGGCATCGCTGCCCCCTTGCTTTTGCCACCCGAGGCCTGCAAAGCTTTTACCGCTAGTCAGCTTAAAGGCTTATCGGTAGACAGCTCGATTCTAAAAGCCCGCCAGGACTGGGAACGGGATCAACCGGGCTCCGAGGGCAAAGACCGTTACTGGGCAAGACTGTTCCAGTTACCTGAGGCATTTCACGACCGGTTCATCACTGACGCGCCATCAATCTGGCAACCCATTTTGGAGGTGAAGGTTGATGACTAGTACAGACACCTCTTTTAACCCGATGACCATGCCGTTGGACCACGGCCAGCTGATCGAAGCAAGCGCTGGCACGGGTAAAACCTACACAATCACTAACCTGTGCCTCAGGCTATTACTCGGTCGCAACTCACCATGGCAACGACCACTGGCAATCAACGAAATTCTCATCCTGACATTTACTATTGCCGCCACCAGCGAGCTTAAACACCGGATCGCAAAACGAATTGAAGAAGCACGGCGCGTTTTTAGAACCAAAGATCATAACGGCGATGATTTTCTCGGACAATTACTGGAGGCCTCAAGTGACTCGTCAACGGACCTGAAATTATTGACCGCAGCAAGCCAGTTGATCGACGAAGCGAGCATCTTCACCATTCACGGTTTCTGCGCAAGAGTTCTTGGCGAGCAAACGTTTGAGACAGGCACGCTGTTCGATCAGGAGCAGAATGCGGAACGGGACCACCTACTGAAGCTTGCCGCAGAGGACTGTTATCGCACTTTGATCATGCCGCTACAGGGAGATATCCGCCAATTGGCGTTAACACTTTGGCCAAACCCTGCAATGCTGGCAAGAAAACTGTCACCCTTCCTGTTTCGAGGCGAGCTACAGATCTTTCCTGCTCAGACCGCGGAAGACGCCGATACACTGGTGCTCAAAGCACGCGAGGCTAAAACCCTTTGGAGAGACGGCGAACTGGAACAATCACTGCTTAACGGTGATCTCAAGAAAAGTTTGAAGCCGTATAAAAGGCTTAAACAGATGACCGAATTTTGTGGCTCGCCTGGAATCGAGTTGGACAATGAGCTCTGGAAAATCTATTCCGCTGAGTCCCTGGCCGGGGCGGTGAAAAAAGGTGGCGATTTACCGATACACCCCGCCCTTGAACTGATCACCGAGGTGCATACCAGTATCGATACAGCCAAAATCAACCTCTGGCATCAGGTATACGCCAACGTCTCCAGCCTGATGCAGCAGCACAAAGACACCTGGAACAAGATGACCGTCGACGATTTGCTAACTTCCCTTGCGGCAGCAGTAAACAGGTCTGGATCGTCACTGCCGGACTCGATGGCTAACCGTTGGCCCGTCGCTATGATCGATGAGTTCCAGGATACCGACAATATCCAGAACAGCATTTTCTCGCGCGTTTACCAGGGCAGTAACAACGGACATTCGCTACTGACGATTGGCGATCCCAAACAGGCCATCTATAGCTTTCGTGGTGCAGACGTTTACACCTATATCAACACCCGTCGATTATCGAACAGGTTGCACAACCTTGATGTGAACTGGCGTTCTTCACCGGCACTCATTAAAGCAACGAACATCCTTTTCGAGAAAGGTAATGTTTTTGGTAACGATGCGGATATGCCTTTCGTACCGGTAAAGCCCGCCCCCACACATGCTGAAATGAAGATGCTGGTCGCCGGCGTCGAATGTCCCCCTTACCAATTCTTTGTGATCGAAGACCCTGACAGTTTCGCTGGCGTAGCGGAGCTAACAGAACGGGCGATGAATTATGCGGCGGAACAAACCGTTGACCTGATCAATCCCGACAGTCAGGCCTGCCTGGATGGAAAATCAGTCAGCGCGGGCCAAATAGCGTTTCTTGTTCGAAGGCGCGCCGACGCTGTCGCAGCCCAGCGAGCGCTGTCTTCTCGGGGTGTACAAAGTGTGTACCTCACGCAAGACAGTGTCTTCCTCCAGGATACCGCCGCTGACCTTAAGCTGATCCTGGAAGCGATACTCGAACCGGCAAACGACCGGGCAATCAGGGCGGCACTTGCAACGCGCCTCATGCAGACAACGGCAACTGATATCGACCGCCTGAATCATGACATTCAAGCGCAGCAGGCTGTGCTCGCAGAATTTCGTTCCTATCGTGAAATGTGGCTCGAGCAGAATATCGCGCTAATGCTAAACACGTTGATGGAGCGACGTCAGTTGGCCCAAAGGTGGTTACAACTCCCGAACGGTGAAAGACAAATAACCAACCTGCGTCACCTGATAGAAATTCTCCAAAAACAATCAGGCAGCATCAAAGGGATGTATCAGCTGATTAAATGGTTCAGCCACGAACAGGGGGATACCGCCACCGTATCTGCCGAAGACCGACAGCTTCGGCTGGAAAGTGATGAAAACCTCGTCAAGATCGTGACAATGCACGCCGCCAAAGGACTTGAATACGAAATTGTCATGATTCCCATCCCGGTCTTTTCCAAAGGTAACAAGAATAACGCAGACCCTGCACTGTTCCATATCGAGCAGGAGGACAGATATATCGCCGGGGTGGAGCTGGGTGATGACAAACACCACCGGAGCCTGAGCGTCGGGGAAGAGCATGCAGAAGACATGCGCCTGCTTTACGTTGCGATGACCAGGGCAAAGTACCGATGCTATCTCGGCCTACCGAAACTGAAATCGTTTGCCAGTTCCGCCATCAGCCAACTGCTCGGCATTGAGGCCCTCAAAAAAGACCAATCACTGCTGCCTCACGTACAGGGTGTTTTGCCCGAAGAGCTCTTCGAGATCGTTGCGACAGACAACATAGCTAACACAATATTCAACGATAGCAACTTGCCCGATCGACTAAACGCGCCGGCCGAAAAGCCCACCGTTAATGACTATTGGCGAGTCCACAGCTACACCGGGGTCGCGGCCAGGTTAACCGTCCACGAGCCTGTCATGGTTACGGGATACGCAGATGATGACACGAATCAAGAGTCTCCTAACATTCAGAACCTGTTAAGCCGACATAGCTTTCCACGAGGGGCCAGGGTCGGCGTCATTCTGCACAGCCTGATGGAAGATCTAGATTTTCAGACTGACGACTACTCAGCCCTGTGCGACCGCACGCTCAGGAGGCTTGGCCTGGATGATGAATGGCTACCTGTTCTTCAGCAATGGGTCCAGGATATCTTAAAAGCGCCACTCGGCCAGTTTTCCTTAAAGGATATCGGGTTAACGGATCGGCTGGATGAAATGGAATTCCACTTTCCCCTAGCAACATCGACAAACCTGGTGCAGTTCCTGACCGAACGGGGGTATCTGGAAGGCACCGCCAACAAAGCGCTTTTGCTGCAGGGGCAGATGACCGGACTGATCGACCTCCTGTTTCGGCGGGATGGTAAATACTACATCGCGGACTACAAATCGAACTTTTTGGGTAATTCCCTCGCGGATTACAATGATGAATCCATTGCCCATGCCATGCAAAGCCACCAGTACCATCTGCAATACCTGATTTACACCGTGGCAGTACACCGAATGCTGAAACAGAAACTGCCCGGTTACCGGTATGAAACGCACATGGGAGGCGCCTACTACCTCTTCCTTCGTGGTATGAACCCGCAGGATTCCCGGGGAATATTTTCTACCAAACCTGACCTGGATACTGTGACCAGGCTGGATGAGTTATTGGGGGGAATCAGTGGCTGAGTTGCACGGCGCATTATTCGAACAACATTTTCTACGCCTGATCGGTAGTAAAACCGGGCAGATTGAACCCGGCGCCCGCAGGCTAATGGCGCAACTGGTTACCGCCACAGTAAACCAGCATTCCTGCCTGGACCTGACGCGCGTAGACCCCGCACTCAAACAACAACTTCGCTCAGAAGCCTCCGTCGGCGGACCCGAAGATGAAAAGCCCTTTGTCCTGAGCCACGACAAGCTATACCTGAACCGGTTTTATCACTACGAGTCAGAAGTGGCAGCGCTGATCAGCGCCAGGAACGTAGCGCTGGAAATTCCCGATGCAGACCTTCTGGCTAAAAAACTCGAACAACATTTTGGTGAGGCAGAACATAATCGCCAGAAACTCGCCGCCTTCCTGGCGATTGCTCGCAAGCTTGCCGTCATTACTGGAGGACCTGGCACCGGCAAGACTAGCACCGTCGTCAAAATTCTCGATATCCTGCTAGAGGAATATCCAGACCTGACCATAAAACTGGTTGCGCCAACCGGAAAAGCTGCCATGCGTTTATCAGACTCGATCGACGAGTGGGCGGACACACGGGGAAGGAAGTTCCAGGTTCAGACACTGCATCGGCTGCTGGGTATGCGCAAAGATGGAAGAAGCTGGCGTCATGGTCCTCATAACCGGGTCAAGGTTGACCTGCTGATTGTTGATGAAGCATCGATGATTGACCTGACCATGATGCACCGTTTACTCAGCGCTCTTCCCGATCACACTCGCCTGATTCTTCTCGGTGACCCGAATCAATTACCCAGCGTTGATACCGGTAACGTACTTGCCGACCTTTGCGCGGGCGAGCCCGGGTTCTCAAGCACTTTCGCGGAATTAGCTTCGAACTATGTAGGTGAAGTTCAAACCATCAAGCGGCCCCATCACCTGACCGACTCGGTCTGCGAATTGGATAAAAGCTACCGATTCGACCCGGACAGCGGTATCGCCGCTCTGTCAAAGGCGATTCAGTCCGGTCAATCAACAACCAGCCGTATCGACAACAGCGTCGTATTCAAGCCCGCTGACCCGGAACCATTGATAAACGATCTGGCGGATTACTGGAAAGACTACATTGGCCTGCTCGCTGGGAACCTATTTGAACCCGAATTACTGCTCAGCACTTTCGAACAAACCCGCATCCTCTGCAGTCGGCGAGGTGGTGATGCCGGTGTAGAACTGATTAACCAGAATATCGAAAGCGCTTTGGAAACACAGGGTATCAAATCACCGGATAATGAATTCTATGCAGGGAGACCAATCCTGATCACCCGGAACGACTATAACCTTGGGTTGTTCAATGGCGATATAGGGATCTGCACACCAATAGAAAACAGTGATCAATTCGTCGTCAGTTTCCCCGGGGCCGCAGAGCCACTGCTGGCTTCACGTTTACCGAAACATGAATCGTGCTTTGCGATGACCGTCCATAAAGCCCAGGGATCTGAATTTGATCACGTCATTCTGGTGCTCAGCGAAGAAGCTTCCGATGACGCGGCGAGTCTGCTAACCCGGGAACTCTTGTACACCGCCATCACTCGGGCAAAGAAATCCATCACGATTCACAGTAATACGCAGGTGTGGGAACGCGCAGTCAATCAATCGTCACGTCGGGTCAGCGGTATGACACAGTTTCTTGGTATCGAGGGGGGTTCGAAACAGCCAGCCACATCATAAGGGCTGTTCGAAATGTTGTCATGTCGACTTGCGGTGCGCCCCCCCACAGCGGAGTTTCACCTCTGCAAAATACACAGTTGCGTATTAACGTGGTTCCTCTCTAAGATACCCCATGCACTACTTATCCCTCATTGGTAAACAACTATTTAGCCTGACCACCGCACTGGTGGTCACCCTGAACCTTGGGTTCTGGATGTTCCCCTTAATTGGCATTGCGGTAATCCGAGCGATCATTGGCGGGTTCGAACCCCTATACAATGGGTGCACAAGGTCAATTGAGTTCTGCTACAAAGCTGCAGCTGCCATCAACAGCGTGTGGATGATTCATGTTGTGGGCGTGAATTTCAATGTCAATGGGACTCTTCCAGATAATCTTAACCAGGTGATCGTGGTCAATCACCAAACCTGGTTTGATATTCCCATATTGCAGCATATTGTTACCGGACAGGGACCGATTCTGAAATTCCTGATAAAGCGACAATTAGCCTGGTTACCCATAGTTGGCTGGATCTGCTATGCGCTCAATTTTCCGCGGCTGAATCGGGGTGGTGACGGACGTGCCCACCGACAGGATCTTGACGCTATAAAAGCGGCATCTTCAACGATGCACAAAGAACGCGGTGCGCTATTAATCTTTGCTGAAGGAACGCGCTTCACCGCGGAGAAGCATCGCAACCAGAACCCGCCCTATAAGAAGTTACTGAACCCAAGACCTGGTGGCCTGAAAATGGCACTGGCTGCCATGCCACCTGGTACGCCCGTGGTAGACATCACTATCAACTACAAAAATGGTGAAACAAACTTCTGGAAGTGCCTTCACGGCGCAAGCAGGGACATTGATATTCATATTGAAGCACACAGTGCTGCAGAGATCATTGACGCCAGAAACTGGCTTCTCGATCGTTGGGAACAAAAAGATAAACGCCTGCAATAAGCGTCAACCCATCGGATTATCGTCTACAAGATTGGCATGAACATATAAATCAAGCGACGAGCCGTCGGTAATTCTAATATACATCTGCCCATCTCCCAGATAGTCCGACTCGAAAAAATCAGAAGTAAACGCACCATTGCCAATGATGCCGTCGCTAATATCATTGAGGTTAGTGCCTGCCAGATTCACAACATCGCCTGAATCACCGGTAATGACCAATTTCTCCCTGCCCGGGCTCAGTGGAAGAATGCTGTCCAGGCTATTGTCACCGATCATGTTACCCAGGCCCGCAAGATCGATATTCAGGGTATCCGACGAGTCGCTATCCAACATATCGATTTTTTCGAAGTTTCGCAGATTCGTTACCCCGGTAAGATCTATCGTTGCGCCGGGTGAGCTATCAATCAGTGTATCTATACCGTCGCCACCGTCAATGACGCCAGTGTCGGCGACATCGTAGACAATTTCATCATTGCCATCGCCACCTGAAACGATATCGTTACCCGCTCCGCCGTCCAGGTAATCATTACCGCCACGACCATCAATCGAGTCATTGTTGATTGTCGATGAGATAACATCATCCCCCGCACTGCCGTAGTAATCCTTCGCACCATTAGTGCGCTGCACCTCTACTAACATCTGATCGTCAATAAAGACCCGCGTTGACCCTGCCTCCGTTACTTCCTCGAGCTCAACGAGTCTTTCAGCCCCTGTCCCACGAATGTCATAGAACAGATCTTCCTCTGGGCCAGGGACATAATCTCCGATCAGCACCAGGTGGTCTGATGAATCACCATATACAGCCACCCCGGAATCATCAAATTCGAAGGATTCATCCGCAATACTCCGTATAGCCGCGGCATCCAGCGTCACCGTTTGTGCGCCATTGCCATCGACACTGATCACCTCGATCCCCTCAAGACGATAACCCTCGACCTGGCGGAGGTCGACGGTTGCATCTGTAAACTGGACGGTATCTATCCCGTCACCACCGACGATTCGCTTAAAATTTAGATCCGTGGTGATTTTGTCATTGCCGCCACCACCAAATACCGTATCACCGGTACTGATGTCCATTATCTCATCATTACCGTCTAGACCATGAAAAATATCCACACCGGAGGTCGCTACAAAAGTCCCAGAGCCATCATCGCCGGCTGTACCGACGGTAGGGGTAACCGCGGTCAGCGTGAGATCTGTCGCCCCTTTCGTGACATCCAACACCACACCATGGGAAGCATAAAGATCTGTCCCTTCAATCATGCTGAAGATAACACCGAGGCCGGTTGACTGTATTATATTGTAGCTACCGGAAGGGGGCCCAATGGTGTTAATTTTTAGTCGCCCGTTGAGTGCTGGCGTGATGCCAGTAAATACCACTTGATCGTAGTAGCCCGACCCCTCTCCTTCCTCTTCTATATCGATCTGCACCACAGAGGATTCAGTAAACTCTGTATTGGCATTGCCATTGATCGTCAGAGTACCACCGGGCAACCAAGAATCCGAAGCCTGCGGCGAGATCCAGCCTTCGTTCCTGAACACAACTCCGGTATCAGAGACATCTAACGTACCCTCTCCTGTAATTTGGCCAGAGTTGACCAGCGTATTATTGGCACCCAGGGTCAGGGTCTCACCAGCCATTATGTCGATTTTATTGTTGTTTTCATGCGTTACCGGCACATCGGTTTCATTCAGTTCCAGATCGTGATCCACATAGATCTTGCCGTCATTGATTAGCGTGCCACGTATTATATTTGGATTGTCTGCTCCTCCGGACTGGGCGCTAGTGATCACATGATCATTGGTCAACACCGCGGTGGCACCTGCAGCCCCGATCTCCAGAATATTGTTCTTCCCGGGAGAAGTAGTGAGCTCTATGCTGCCTCGATTACTGAAGGCATTATCGATGGTCTTCACCCCCCCCCCGGCATCACCAACCACCTCAAGAAGGCCAAAGTTTTCGAAGGGTGCTTCGATGTGAATAGCATTTCCCTGCAAACTAAGGAGTCCATAATTATGGAAACCACTGGTGTTCACATGATCATTGCTGTTCATCACCATCTGTGCGTCTGTATCGATACGAAGCATATCCCCCAATATCGTGACGTCACCACCCAGGGTGTCAATAACCACCCCTTTATCCAATAAAGTGACGTCACTTTCCAAAGAAATAGTGACGTCACCCATAAAGTTGAGGCCAGCGTCGCCATTTGAAGAGTTACCAAACGCCTCTAAAGCGGAGCCCTCTCCTATGACGAGGCTACCACCTCCAAGCCCGCCGTCTATAGTTAGGTTCGCTCCATATTCAATAGCAATATCCCCGCCTGCACTGTCCAGTGTTGCGCCCTCAACATTGATGGTGGCATCGTCGAATACTTCGATATCGCCGGTATTTACAAGCTGGTTGCCATTGCCGTTCAGATCGAACAAATAGTTACCCGACCCGACAATATCCAGGAACTCGAGCGTACCCGCATTCAAAAAATCCGCGTTGCTCAGAATGACATTTAGGCCGAAATTGGTTGTTTCAAGCGAATACCACGATCCATGCTCGTTAATAAAGTCCTGACTGTGAGTAATATTGCTCAGGCTTCCGGGGGTTACAGAGAAAACTCCTCCGCTCTTGTTAGTAATCGGCAAGTTAAAGTTCGTTGTATCAGTGACAAACAGCTCACCTCTGTTAAGGATTGATGAGCTCCCGTCTATAGTCCCGCCCCCTGCAATATAGATCTCGTGGTTGTTTTCAATAGTGGCGTCAACCTCAGTATCGGCCCCGGGAGTGAGGTAAAGCGTACCTATAATATTAAGAACGCCAGTCCCTGTAGTAGTAATGACTCCGTTGTCCCAGTTCATCGTCCCTTCGACAATCAGCTCATTTTCAACCTGTAAGATGCCGGTACTGGTCCCATTCGAGTTAAGATTTAGGTCCGAGGAGCTATCGACCCTGGACTGTTCCTGTATTACAAGGGTCCCGTTGCTGATTTCTAGACTACCGCCGTTCTGGAGAAACAAAGCGGTAACGGTGTCCGTATCGGCCGCGTTATGCGTCACCGCGTGCGTGCTAATCAACACAATGTCCGTTGCCGCTGGGGTACTACCACCATCCCAGGTAACACTATTGCTCCAGTCATCGCCAATGATCGCGCTATTATCATAATCTGGTGGAGTCACCACAATGTCATAGTGATTCGTCTCCGGAGCCGAGTCATCTACGACTGTAACGTCATAACCAAAACCCAGATTATGGCCAACGTTCAGCGCGCCGACGGTACCAAGCGTACTATATTCAATGACGGAGTCGATGGTGCCACCGTTAATAAGGCCGTCAGAGGAAACGAAGTTCAGTTGGACATTACCACCGACATTTAACGTCCCCAACACTTGAATTTCATCGTGGCTCGTCGTCGAAAAAATATCTAACCTCACCGTACCGGTCGATGTCAGGTCAAGTCCAGGTCCGGCAAATTGCAAGACTCCAGCCGACTCTGTCCCGCCCGGCTCAAGGTAGCCCGCGTTCGTAAAGGTAACACCATCGTCGGAATCAATAAGCCCTCCACCGATAATCGTACCGGTCTGCTCGTTGACAAACCCTTCTGAGAGGATGGTTAAGGTTGAGCCCGATATCAAAAAGATTTCGCCGAAATTCGAGTGGTTGGATCCGGTATTTCCCTGAAGGTCCAGGTCCGCAAAAAGATACACCTCGCCGTAGTTGATGAGCTGGGCATCAACAAAGTGACCCGTCGTACTGTAATCGATGAGTATCTGTCCCTCGCCGGTGTTCTGCAAAATGTCGGCGCTCAGGGTTGAGGACATTCCGCTGCTGTCTGAGTTTTCGAGGCCAATCAACCCAGCATTTGTGAGAGTACCGTTCGTAACGTCAAGATCCGCCGCACCACTAGAAGAGGTGCTGTCGATAAACAGCCGGCCACTAGCGGTCTGTGAAAAGCCACCATCCAGGGTGGTTGTGCCGCTTTTAACGGAAATTGCTCCAGCGTTCGTCAGCAATACGTCAATATCATCACCTGTCAGATCAAGGCCCGCGGCGCGTCCCACGCTTAACGTTCCTCCTGTGACGTTCACCGTCCCAGCAAAATCGAGAGTCGTGCCCACGCCACTGATGTTATAACTACCGGTGATCTCAAGAGTCGAAGCACCGTCCAGTCGGACGATTGCGCTACCGTCACTAGAAATCGGCGAATCACTGTCTACCATCAAAGTGGCGCTATCGAGTCGCAGCATGACCTCGGGCGACAGACCGATAAAACCTTGCCGGACATCAAGGGAGCTACCGGATGAGAAAGTAAGATTTTGGGAGATGCGAATAAAACCAGTCGAACTATTCACCAGATCGCCGGAAAATTCATTTTCGTAGAAACCCGGTTCACTAAGCTCAAATTCGGGCGACACCGACAAGAACTGGCCATTGTTTGTCAGGGAACCGTTCGTGATGGTAAGACTAGAACCATAGTAGCCATCTCCAAGAAGGATGACATTCCCATTCTGGGTTGAAAAGCTGTCCAAGGTAATGTGGCTGGTCGACAGCACCACCTCCCCGTAGACGCTATTGGTGAAATCGCCCCCAGACGAGACAGTAGTTTCATCAACTAGCTGAATGTTTCCATCATTGACGACATTCTCGATCTGATTTGCGGGTGAATTGACGATAATGCCATTAAGAGAAGACAGATAACCCTCTATGTACACCGTATCATCGTCTGTTCCACCGACAATGGTTTCGACACCATAGACAGTAATGTCATTAACGACGTTATCCAGATAGAGCGTATCTGTGCCACCCCCTAGATCAATAAAATCCTGATTTTCACCTGAACCTACCAGGGTGAGGATGTCATCTCCGGGACTCCCATCCACAAAATCTTCGTAGGACTGAGTCAGCATGTAGGTCTGTGTGCCCGAGACCTCATCACTCTGTGTCACTAACGCGGTATCTGACACCAACTCTATGTGGCCTGCATCATCTATAAAGCTAACCTCCAACCCAACTTCCTTGCCGACATCGGCAAAGGTCGTCATATACGTTGAACTGGTTTCGCCGGGCACGGCAACGTAATCTACAAACCATTGATAAGTAAATGCCGCACCGACCATTCCATCTGCATCCGTGACGCCAGCTGTGTCGGCCGTCAATAGGCTACCAAATTCCGAGTTGCCAATAATGGCAACACCGGCTGCCGGTGAATTGGGAGGAGGCAAAACACTGACCAATACTGTTCCAGTGCTCGTCAAGCTTCCGTCGGTCACTTCGTAGGTAAACGAATCACTGTAATTAGTGCTGCCGTCATGGGTGTAACTGAAAGTACCATCCGTATTGACCGTCACAGTTCCGTGAGAGGTTCCCTGGGACACCTGAGCTATGGCGGTTAAGCTATTGCCATCAGCATCTGTATCGCCATCAAGCAAGGTGAGTCCTGTTAACAGGTTGGCCTGAGTTGCGACGCCACCAGGCACGACCGACACACTTTCATCATCGGCGACAGGCGCCTGATTGGGGACTGCACTCACGGTCAGCGAAAAAGTCGTGGTGACTGTTGCCGTCCCATCGTTAGCCCCAATAGTCACCTGGTACACACCCTCCTGACCTATTGAGGGCGTTCCAAACAGAGTGCCACCGGGGGACAAAGTGAGGAAGCCTGCATTTGTGCTCAGGGAATAAACAAGCGGGTCACCATCCGGATCATTGAATTGACCGGCCACATTAGCGTTAACCGCAGTGCCAACAAACACCGCC
>JABGVY010000491.1 GCA_018645845.1 Gammaproteobacteria bacterium
CCAGCATGTCAAGGCGGGTGCCGATGCCTGGAAAGTCATAGCCATACGCTGTCGCTTCCTGTTCGTGCCAGCCTGCGCCCAGTCCCAATTCGAATCGCCCACCGGAGATATGGTCCAGTGTCGCTGCAGCCTTGGCAATGCTAGCGGGATTGCGATATCCGACGTAAAAAACCAGACATCCAAGGCGAGCATTTTTGGTTTCAGCCGCAAGGGCTCCAAGCGTTGTCATTGCTTCGAAGTGATCGATCGTGCCGCCCGCGGGCGGGGCTTCATAAAAGTGATCCCACGCGGAAATCCAATCGACCTTTTCATCGAGCTTTCGCCAGAGCGACCGCATAGTATCCATAGACATGTTTTGTTGACCGACATGCACTCCCAGTTTGAAAGACATTGGTACAGCTCCTGACGAGTAGTAATAGTTGATAGCAACGGGTTATCCCATCATAACACCGATGATTCTATTGCTTGGCAATTGTTAGATGGTTGAGGATGATGAGATGTGGCTATTCTTGACCTGACCAAAGGGGCCGTAGGGGCTCAACTGACCCGTATGACGATCCCATATTTTCTGGGTATATCGTCCATGATCCTTGCTTCGATGATCGAGACGATCTATATCGGGATACTGGGTGCGAAAGAACTTGCTGCCTACAGTTTTATGTTCCCGGTCATTATGGCGCTCACCAGTATCTCTATGGGGGTTGGCATCGGTGCTTCGTCACTAATCGCAAGAGCAGAGGGTGAGGGTAATCGGGAGCAGGTCAAGAAACTGGCCACACATACGGTTTTTCTCACGCTGGCGTTGACGCTGGTACTCAGTTTTTCGACCTATTTTTACCTTGAGTTTTTCTATGCGGCGATGGGTGCCGAAGGTGAAGTGTTACAACTGGTGGTGGCGTATGCCGAAATTTGGGTTGTCTTCGGTTTGGTCTCATTTACCATACCGATGGTGAGTAGTACGGTGCTCCGCGCGCTTGGCATAGCCAAGCTGCCAGGATACATCATGACAATCACGTCAGGAGTTCAACTGGTTGTCTCACCTGTCCTCATTTTCGGGTTGTTCGGCGTGCCCGCGCAGGGATTATTGGGTTCGGCCTATGGCTTCCTGATTATCGGATTTATCCGGATCATCGCCTTTGGTGTTCTAGTCGCCAGGGAAAATATTTTACTGACGAGAGGCGTGTTCTCAGGGTGGCTCCTGTCTGCCAGGGCCATCATGCATATTGCTCTGCCGTCGATGCTTTCCTCACTGATTGGGCCGATCAGCATCGGTATCACTATTGCGTTACTAGCGGCTCATGGCGACGTTATCGTTGCTGCTTTCGGGGTCGTTTCGCGCATTGAGATGCTGGTGACGATGATACTTGGTGCGCTTGCTTCAAGCGTTGCGCCGTTTGTAGGGCAAAACTGGGGTGCAAAGCAGGACGACCGGGTTCAAGAAGGTTTATCGATAGCCTATCGGTTTTGTTTGTTCTGGGGCGTGTTGTGTTTCATCGTTCTTGGGCTGTTCGGCGGCAACCTGGTGGGCTTAATTAACGATGATGAACAATTAATAGAAGCCGCAGGCTGGTTTATGATTATCGTCCCGATCAGTTTTGGGTTGATGGGGATTGGCCAGGTTGCGGCATCTGTCTTTATTGCGCTGGGTAAACCGATGCCGCCAACTGTTCTGTCCATACTCCGAACAGTCGTGGTGTATATCCCCATGGCGATCGTGTTCGATAGGTACTGGGGCTACATTGGTATCTTTATTTCCCTGATGGTCGCCAATGTCCTGTTTGGTGTTGCTGCTTATGCATGGGGAAAAATCATGCTAAGAAAGGAAATTCTGGTCAGGGCTTAATTGCGAGACTGATTAAGCGCTTCCAGTAACTCAACTATATCTGCCGCGGGTTTATCCTTGAACTGAGCGAGCTGTTTAAAGACAGCAGCCGCAGCGGTGTGGAAGCCGCCCGGATGCCTGGCATTCTCAAAGGTGGCGGCAATCTCCTGCATTTCTCCCTCAAATCGCCAGGCCTTGGCGGAGTTAGCGACAACACGTTGGTGAGTTTTTTCTGTAAAGGCCTGTCCCCACTGAGACTCCAGGACACTCCTGACACCTTCTTTCTCCGCAACGCCCAGAATTGCCGTCAGTAGGGCTGTAGTTCCTTTGGTGTAGGCGGCAAAGACCATCTTCATGGCCGAGGCGGCCCCGATTTCGCCAGAAATAATAGTGGTCTCTAAAGGCGAATTATTGAACAGGGATGCTATATCCTTTGACCTTTCTCCTGACAGGTAAAGCCGTGTGCCTGACCCGCTTTCCCAGACGGGCCCGCCAACAATACCGCCGTCCACAAAGTTCTGATATCCAAACCTCGCAGCGATCAGACGACTTTTCTCCGGGGCGATCGCATTGCAATCAACAAAGAGGCCTGTGAATGCCCTCTGTTTCACTTGCCGGGCGACGTCTTCCGCATTACGAGGAGGACATATGCTGAGGATAATGTCTGAATCTTTGACCAGCGTATCGATGGTGCGGCCATCTTCTAAGCCTGCATCCGAGGCGCGGGTGTGACTCGCCTTGCTGCGGCCGTCACCCGCCCAGATGACGCTTGTGGCCGAGTGGGATGCGGCGGCACCGATGGAAGCGCCCATTTCCCCCGGGCTGATGAGTCCGATGACTGTCATTTGGACGTCTCCCTATTTTCTTAGCGCAATTGTCTTTATCAAGGCTTTCTCTGCCAAAAAACTCCCTATTTAGAAAAAGTCTTTGGCGATCTGGTCTATGTATCCCAGCATCTGATCTTCGTTTTGTCCGGTTTGCAGGAGAATCAACCTGGCGACGCCCATGTCTTCAAACTGTTTAATCACTTCATCTGTCAATGGAACACGGGGAGTGATACTGATTTCCAGTTCACCCAGATCAGAGCTTCGGTTGGTTGATTCAGAGAGGGCCTTCAGGGCATCAACACTTTCCTGACTTGACGCAACGTTTAGCGCAAATCCGTACCAGCCCTGACCTTTTTGAATGGCGCGTCGGTACGCGGCTTTACTGGTGCCGCCCACAATGACAGGCGGGCCGCCGTTTTGGTAGGCCAGGGGACGGCTTTGGATTCCCTTATAGTTGACAAACTGGCCAGCGAACTCCGGTTCCGTGGATGTCCAGAGTTCTCGGATGGCGTCTATATACTCATCGGTTCGTGCACCGCGTTCCTCAAAATTAATGCCCAGCGCTTCGAATTCCTGTGTCAGGTAGCCCGCGCCGATACCGAACAAGAGCCGGCCTTTTGATAGTTGATCAACGCTCGCGGTCTCTTTGGCTAGCACGACCGCGTTTCTTTGGGCTATCAATGTAATGCCTGTGCCGAGGAGAATTTTGTCGGTAGCGGCAGCGATAAATGACAATGCAGTAAAGGTATGGATGAAAGGTTGCAGGGGCGGGGCGGGCGAAGGGGGTGCCTGGGGATCTGGCAGTACAACGTGCTCAGCTGTCCATAGCGATTCAAAGCCTGCATTCTCTGCAGCCACTGAAACGTTGCGCATGACATCTGGGTCCGCGCAGGGACCTGTGTTGATACCGAACAATCCAAATTTCATAGAACCTTCCGTTTAAAACGATCACAAAGCGCTAATATCGGCAAGTTCGCCCGACAAGTAAAGACCGTTGTACTCCGGCGCAATTATTTAGCGTGCTGGTATTTGTCCTGCTGGATTTCCCCGGTTACTGATATCTCAAGGCGGCAGATACTTCGGCTAGTATGCACTCAATGCCCAATGCTTATTGCGCGGGAGCCTTTTCAGCAACTTGCCTGGCGGCTGTCGAGGCAGCATTTTTTTTCAGGGCGGCTTCTAAGGTTTAGCTCTTGTGAAGGTCATGGATTTCAGGAAAAGCTTTCGCGTCGTTGTCGGCTGGCCTGATCCAATGCGATCGGGATGGCCAATAATAATATAAACAATAAGGCGTTAGAGGGTATCTGCAGGTTAACATCCGCCGTGCCGTGAATGAGTAGTGAAATAGTTCCAGACAGGCATCCGAAGGCGATCCCCCTTTCGAATGGGTGAGCTAATCCGCCTAGCAATCTGACTTGTGAGTGGAGACCCGCAACCAGAACGATCAGCAGAGGCAACGATCCAATAACGCCGAGCTCGATCAGAAACTCAATATAATCGTTCTCGGTGTGGCTAATTTTCCTGACGATATCCGCATCACGGTAAGGTGAAAACGCAACCTCATACGATCCTGCTCCCGTACCCAGCCAGGCATGGTCTTTGAAAACCGACAGATTGTAGGACTGCAAGTCGACACGACCACTAGAGACAATAGTAGTTTCGCGAAACCGCTCGGCGAGTTTCTCAACGCCAAAGTATTTACTGATAATCAAGACATCGATCGCCAGAATGCTCACGAGCAAGATCGCGGTGTAGCGACTGAACGAGCGGGTGTAATAAAAGGCCACGGCTGCTGTAATCATGATGCTCGCGAAGAAGGCGATGTTACCCATCCGGGAGCGGCTCATCACCAGCGCAATTACCATGATGACGATGACCAGGCGTAACCTTGCCAGGGGCCCAGTGATAATATCGACGATGGTGGCTCGCATACTTCGCGAATGCGTGCCCGCTGAATTTGACTGGTCAGCTAACATTGCTCCAATCGCCAGGCAAAGCGCCACTTCAAGGTAGCCGGCAAAGTGATTGGGGTTAGGAAAGCTTCCCCTGGCTCGCGGTAATTCGAACATCAGTTGTTGGGCGCCCCCTAGCAAAGCTTGTAGCAATCCGATGATGACAATCAGGTAAACAACCATTCTGCATCTGTCATGACTGTCTACGAGTTGTACGGTCGCGTAAAAGAAGCCCATATACATGATGGTTATTGTCAGGTCGGCTCGGGTGCCATAAAAGTATTGAGTTGTAGGCTCGACGAGGGCGGGAACGCCGTGTAGTTGGAACAGGATAAAACACACGAGAAAACCCAATGCAGCAAGTACTATTTTGTGGTGTACAGAAAGCTGATTTCGTATTCCAAAGTTTGCCGTCAGGGCGGCGAGGCTAGAGAGGATTACAAGCGCCGGCCAGGCCCAATCCCGGTTGCTGCCTAGCGGCCACGGGCTGGCGATTAAAATCAGCAGGATGATGAAAAAAGCGGGTCTATGATGAAATGCCGTTGAATGCATGAAGCGCTTCATTGTAGATGGTTGGCCTATGGTAACTCAGTTGGCGGTTGTCGTATGTGGTCCGTTGAAGAATATTTATATGAACCCCGTTGAAGACTCTTTATGTGAACCCCGTTGAGGACTCTTTATAAGCCCCCGTTGAAGACTCTTTACCCATGATCCGATGAAGACTCCTAGAAATTTACCGGTATTCTACTTATGCTGATAGCGTAATTGTTGATAGGTTGACCATGAATTCTATTGCCAGTGTCTTTTGGAACGCATTGCTAACGGCCACGGTCGTGACATTGTTGGCAGGCCTTTTCGTTGCGGCCATGCCGCCCGTATATAGGGCTACTGCGATCGTTAAGGGCGATTCCGACGCCATGTTAAAAATCCAGTCCGGCGATCTGCTGCGTGAAATTGTTGGGACAACAAAAGCTGACCTTGGCAAACTTGAGGGTTGGCTGGAACAGCTAATGAGCGCCAGGGCTGATCCGGTAGTTCTGTTAAAAGAAAAACTGACCGTCAGTGTCGGAGAAGACCCGGAGTGGGTCAACGTTTCTGTAGAGGCGCAAAGTGCGAAAGCGGCTTCGATATTGGCCAACGACTTGGCTCATTTGTACCTTAAAAGGAATGCAAGAGTGCGCCTGTCGCCGGAAGAAAAAGCCCACCTGTTTTTGGCAGTTGAAGAATCGAACAGGGACTTACTGACTTTTCTGCAGCAAAATCCAGCACTGATAAATGTCGCCGCGGAGCAAGCGCGGTTTGATCGCCGCATTGAACAATCACAACAACGGCGGCGTGCTTTGTTGAATACCGTGGAGCAGTTCAAAGAGCAGCGTCGTGCGGTTTCCGCGGGAGAGGTTGGAACATTGACGGAGCCGGGTGTCGTGAGGGCATCCGAGAGGCTTCTGGTCTTGAATGTTACGCTCGCGAAGCTAAGCGCAAGGTATGGCTCCCAGCATATGAAGATATCCGGGCAGGAAGCTGAAATACGAAAAGCAACGGAACTATTGGGCGAGGCGCTTGATGCATACGCAGCACGCATTAAGCTAAAAATTATCGAGCTTGAGCGGCAGTTGTCCCAGGCTGATGAGGCGCTGGGTGATTTGGCTATTGAGCTTGATCGATTCGTCAATTTGGAGCTCGAGCTAAAAAGACTGGCGCTGGTGAAGGAAGCTGCGGTCAAGAAATTTGAGGGAATGACAGAAGATTCCAGGGTTGAGCTTGTGGCTGACGCGGTGCCGCCGCGGAACACTTTTGGTTTCAATCAGCTAATGTTGTTGGGAATCGTGTTTCTTGGAAGTTTTATGATGATGGTTATGCTGATGGTCATCCGTTCAGTGAGGGCGAAATAATGCGTTTTGTATTTGGTGCGTTATTGGTGTTTTCTCTTTGGCAGTCGTCGA
>JABGVY010000550.1 GCA_018645845.1 Gammaproteobacteria bacterium
GGCCATTCCACAGCTGGGGGAATCTTTCTTGAGAATATATCCGGACACCTCATGCAGCGCTGGCGCCGTTTTTCTACCATAGGCACTGAGCGCTTCTGTGTAACGAATTGTTCGGTCTGCGTTACTTACAGCTTCTGTAGTCTCATTTTCGCCTTTAATCAGACGAATCGTTGGGCGAGGAATCCCAAGACCAATGGCAACTTCAGGGCACAGAGGCACAAAATCAAAATAAGTGGCAAGTGATTCGGTCGCATATCGAAACTGTTTGTGTCCACCGTCAAAACGGACTTCATGGCCGACAAGACAACTGGATATCGCTATTTTTGGTTTAATTTCCATCAACGTTTCCTAAATCAAGGGCGCGACCATCCAGGTTAACTGGCAAATCAAGGCCAAGCTCTTCCCCAAGCGTTGGCGCGATATCGATACTATGGACCTCGTCGACTATCAACCCAGGTTCCACCCCCGCCCCATAGAAAATAACAGGCACCCGCCGATCATAATCATAGATGGACCCGTGACTCGTCCCCTCCTCAAAAAAGATGAGACATGTTTCACTCAGCTGAATAAAGAAATGGGGCGATTTTCCAGGAACAAAGGAATTGCGGTACAAACGGCTAACCGGATCATTGGAACCCTCTAGTTCCGCCGGCGTCCAAACCGCCTCAATGTAAGCCTGTTCTTCGAGGTAGCGCTCCATTGAGTCAACCACCTGCTGCACCGTTGTACCCATCTGCTGTGCATAGGCAGCACTGACCGTACCGCCGGCTGCTGAAAAACCGACCAGGTCTCTAGGGTCGCCAAAAGGCGCGGTGAAATCGATATACAATCGCCAATAGAGTTCCAATATGGCTTTCTCAATAGAAATTCGACCACCATCCACCGGACATTGCATCTCGCCGGTTTCTACCAACCATTCAGGTAACGGTAAAACCCCATGGTCGGAAGACAGGGCAACCACGTAGTCCCCCCCTAGGCGCTCATCAAGAAATGCCAGTAATTCACCTAGCGTCGTATCTATACGGGCAAGCGTATCTTCTGATTCACCGCTATACGGACCATAGCGATGGCCAACCACATCCAAAGACGAATAGGATATCGCCAGCAAATCCGTCACCCCTTGCTGGCCAAGCCTCTCTTCATCGACCACCCGCTTCGCCAATTCAGTGGTCGCCAGATCCAGAAAAGGAGACGCGTAAAAACGCGCTGCGCGCTCCCCCGGTTCACCCGTATTTACCGGATGCCCGGAATGCCGAAGATACTCCCCGGATTCACCGACATAATCGTCGACCCTGAGCGAGCCTGCCTTGTGTTCCCATGTCTCTGGGTACCGCGCGGCAAACCCGTCAACAAAAAAGTTATCCCCATTGAATGCCTGCACATAATCAGGCAGCGGACCGTAGTATCCCGAACTGGTGAATTTTGCCACGCTCCTTTCATACCAATAAACCCCGTCCGGATTCTTACCGGCCATTGTGATCGCCGCCCTGTCCTTACCCGCAACAGAAAAAACTCTTGATACAGGTGAGTTTGCTTTAAGCCAGTCTCCCAGCGCGGTGGCGGTCATTGCATTGGGTGACCGATTGAGTTTTGTACCAAACACCCGATGGGCATCATCAAGGTCATCAACACAGTAACGCTCTTGTCCAGTGACGTGATCGATATAACTATTGCCAGGGATCCCGGCCTTTCCAGGATTGACGCCGGTAGAGATTGCGACATGACCGGGGCAGGTATTGGTTACGCCATGATCCAGAATGGCATTGGTGTATACGCGACCCTGGCGCATCAGGCGCCCAAGGCCTCCCGTCATATCCACGCTGAGCCGACCGGGGCTGAGTTGGTCAACCGAGACCAACACCACCAGTTTTGGTGAACCAAACGTACTTGGGCTCTGTGCAAGCAGCAACAGTCCTAGCAAAAACAGTGCACGCAACGCCAGTGCAACATTAAACAAGGATCTAAAAAAGAGATACATAGTCAAAGGTCAAAACTGCAGGAACGGCATCATGCAAGAACAACCTGTTTCGATCAACACTCAATCGAGCCGCATACTGTCAGGCACTGCTTGTTCAGCCACCATACGGTCAATGGAAA